>DAOVCZ010000131.1 GCA_030669775.1 Chloroflexota bacterium
GACTCAACCAAGGCGGTGAGGGAGCTCGGGTTCCTACAAACCCCGGTGCGGGAGGCACTGCGTAAGGCGGTCGAATGGTATCGAGCAAATGGGTACGCACCCTGAAGTAGAGAGTATTAATTGGTTAGATTGAGTTTCGGATATGGGGTGGGGCAATAAGGTAGAGGGTTAGATTTTGCACCCGGGGGGAAAAGCCGGTCAAGAACCATTCGCCCTCCCTGCCGCTGGCATACTTGTAGCGATATGTGCCAAAACCGACGATGCTGTCCCCCCACATGATGGGTTCTGACCCGGTCTCTTCTTTCATCAGCTCCAGGATGGTGAAGCTGTCCTGGCGTTTCGTTTGATCCGCGACTGTGTTGAGAAAGTCTTCCACGCTCTGGTCGTTGGGTTGTGTTTTAGTTCTGCCATGATTGGCTCCTAACAAGAAGAATTCAGAATATTGCTTTACCGTGATCACCACAAATACATCCTGATGTTGAAAATTGAGGGACCATAGATTTTTATTGCCGTTGTTATTCAAAGAGAAGGGGACATTGAATAATACTATATTTGTAGATCTTGTCTAATTATAATTCATCCCACTCAAATATTCAAAAATCCATAAACATTGATACTACAACGCCTTGGTGACGACTGGGCACATAAATTGGTACAAACTATTCGCTAAGGATAATGTTGAATACCCTCAACTTTGAGTGGTGTTGTAATTCTTATTGATGATTCCTGAGGTGGAGGAAGTTTCAATAGTTAAAGCAGGTTTCACATGGGGATTAGGAAGACAGCGGAACTATAAGGCAAGCTGCACTCCTTCGGCAAGCTCAGGACTCGTCTGCATACGACCTGTAATCCAGATCTTGTTGATCAAGTTCTTCAGTCACCAGATTTTACTAATGTATACTAAGAACTCGAAAGGATTACCTGCTGGATGAGTAATCTGATTGCGCGGAGGATCCAGTGTATATCTCGCTACTCGATACCATGTGGAATATCTTGGGGACGCTTACCTTGATCGAGGAAACTCTCACTCACATAAGTGATGCGATTACTTTCCAAGCTGGTACGTTCGTTTTAGTGTTTGATGATTATCATCTCATCTCAAAAAGAGGTGGAATTTCTTCAGGCAACTAATTTCCATAGGTATGAATAAAAGCAAAGGCTGCTGATGTTTTCATCCTTATATCCTGTTGGATTTCGTATTCTGCGAACCTGGTTTCTTCGAGACTGGTGGGTATTGGTGATCTTTATTCTGTCTGCAGGCTTGGCGATGTACCCAGTACTGGGGAGGTTTAACACCAGGATGATTGGTCCACCAGGTGACAACGTTCAATATGTCTATATCACCGGTCGAGTTGCCGAAGCGCTCAGATCTGGGCAATCGATTTTCAGCGACCCGCAGCTAAACTACCCTGATGGGCTGCTTTTAGCAGCGACCGATGTCCCATTCTTGAGCATGGTGGCAGCTGCACCTTGGACATCGCTGTTTGGGCCTGTTTCTGGATACAACCTCATAATATTACTCAGCCATGTCCTTTCGGGTTATTTTGCATATCTTTGGATCCTGCGCCTGACCAAAAGTAGATTGGCTGGTTTGATTGCTGGTTTAGGTTTTCTCCTGGCTCCTTATCGCATCGCTCATAGCTTCGGGCATCTGCAGCTTGTATCCACTCAATTCTTGCCGCTGTTCTTTTGGTCGCTGGATAATGTCTTGCAGTCTCCAGCTCCGGATAGGAGGAATCTGGTTCTCCTGGCGCTGGCTACTTTCGCGGTTGGTTTTTCCAGCCAGTACTATCTGGCTATATCACTGCTTTCTGGGATTATCTATACCTTGCTGACTGCCCCACGTCTGAAGTACCTCTTATTTCAAGGTTGGAAAGTGGCATTGAGCGTTGGGGCTGGTGCATTGCTTAGCTCATTTCCCTATTTACAGGTCACTCTAAGCCAACAACTTTATAATCCATACGCTCTTGAAAAAATTCGTCTTTGGTCAAACAGCTTCCTGGATTTCATCATGCCTCCATACACGCATGCTTTATGGGGAGAGGCGATGACCCTGCTGTATCCACGAGATAATTGGATCGAACACTCCACTTATCTGGGAATTGCAACTTTATTACTGGCATTGGCGGCGTTATTAATCAAGAATCATCCAAATCGGCGAAGAGCATTCACCTGGCTTGGTGTAGCACTATTTGCACTTGTACTAGCGTTAGGGACAGACATCTGGATCCAGAACAACCCACTCCAAGTCGAGGACCCTCTCTGGCTACCAGCGGCTTACCTGGGGCGTCTTCCTGGGTTGGGACTGATAAGAGTATGGGCGCGCTTTTCAATTATTGTGTCCCTTTTTGTTTCATTGCTAGCTGGGGTGGGAGTGGCTGTGTTGCGAGAACGTTTCGGGTGGAATCCCTTGCTGGTTGTACTCATAATCGGGCTGGTCATCCTTGATTTATTACCAGGTAATTTGCAGAGCTCATCTTTGTACCCACGCGCAATTGACGCTTGGTTGGCTGAACAACCGAGGGGGTATCCGGTTGCCTTTCTGCAGGCTGGGACGGAAAACTACAAAACAATGTATGGTTCTTTGTATCATGACATGCAAATTCCAGCCTATAATCATCCCATCCACCGCCCACGAGCGTACCAGGAATTCCGTGAAATTAGTTCTGATTTCCCAGCCTCAGAATCCATCCAACGCTTGCGAGATTATGGTTTTCACTATCTGATCCTGCAGCACCGGTGGTTCAAAGGGAAATCCGATGACGGGTGGGCGGAGATAGAAGAAAAAATAGTTGCATCGCCTGCACTCGAGATTATCGCAGATGAGGGGGGATTCGTTGTGGTTGAGATAAAAAAATGATTCCGTGTTATATTTCGTTTCCCGAGATTATTGAGGTGAATTAAATTGGTATGAACGCTTCACGCCCTATTTATTGGTTTCTATTGCTGGTTCTGCTCGTTATTGCTTCTGCCTGTTCTAACCAAGCAACGAGCGAACCACAACCTGCGGCGGAAATTGACAGTGCGACGGAGAAGCCAGTAGTGCTGTCTGCCACGCCTAGTCCAACAGCGACCGCGACTGCGACAGCTTCACCGACCTCCACGCAAACTCCTACGGTAACACCCACCCCGACCCCCACACTCCACCCCATGAGCATCCCGGCACTGCGCCAGATGTCTTTCCCTGGCAGCGAGATCATCATTGAAGACACATTGGAACCGGGTGCGAATTACAATCGCTATTATGTATCTTACTTATCCGATGGGCTGAGACAATATGGCCTGCTGACCATTCCCTACGGTGAAACACCTCCCACCGGCTGGCCGGCAATCGTCTTCAATCACGGCTATATCCCTCCAGAGCAATACCGCACCACCGAACGCTATATAGCCTATGTGGATTGGCTTGCGCGCAGCGGGTACATTGTCTTTCGAATCGACTACCGCGGTAATGACCAGTCTGAAGGGATACCCAGAGGAGCTTATGCCGATCCGGGATATACAGTAGATGTATTGAATGCTGTTGCAGCCCTGAAGCAATTCCCTCCAGCAGACAACAACCGCATTGGTATGTGGGGTCACTCGATGGGCGGCTACCTTACTTTGCGGGCTATGGTTCTCTCCGAGGATATCCAGGCCGGCGTGATTTGGGCGGGGGTAGTGGCTTCCTACCCCGATCTGCTCACTCGTTGGCGGCGCGGCAGCGCAAATGGACCAACACCAACCCCACCAGCCGCGCGCCGCTGGCGTTCGAACTGGTACGCGCGGTACGGCACACCGGAAGAAAACCCTGATTTCT
Source organism: Chloroflexota bacterium (assembly GCA_030669775.1). Lineage (GTDB taxonomy): Bacteria > Chloroflexota > Anaerolineae > Anaerolineales > UBA4823 > PFL25. The sequence continues at coordinate 3,800 of DAOVCZ010000131.1, forward strand.
GGGATACGATCTCCTCCAATTCATACCTGGAGGACCTTTCCGGCCCAATCCAGCTGCACCATGGCACAGCTGATGAATCTGTCCCCCTGGAGTTCTCAGAAATTCTCTACCAGGAGCTGCAAGATGCTGGAATGGCCGTAGAGCTTTACACAGACCCAGGAGATAACCATAACCTCTCCAATTCCTTTGGTCAAGCGATGACCCGCACGATAGAGTTCTATGAGCGCTATCTGAAGGGGGAATGAGGGTTCGGACCAGTCTGAATTGAAATTGGTTGAAGCGATGAATTTACAACATTAGAAGGGAAAGAAGTTTCGCTGGATCTATCCAGAACCAGATAAGTACGGATAAACCTATCCAAAGATGTAAATTCAGGTGTGATAATGTCTGCAGAGATATCTGTTGTAGAATTATCGTACTAATTCAACGGGGCGGAATAATGCACCTTGATTGTCACCATGGCTGTACTTGACGTTAAAGGGTAATCGGGAGACAAATAGAATTCACTTAGCAACTCCGTTCCTTAGAGGAAACATAATGATCAAACAACTTGCCCATATCAACATCGGTTCTTACGACCTGACCGCCAGCGAACATTTTTACTGCAACATCCTGGGAATGGAGAAAACCTTTGAATTCATCAAAGACGGCGAACTATACGGCTTTTATGCCGGAGCAGGCAACACAACGTTTGTCGAAGTCTTTATCGAAAAGAAAGAGATCGGAGATACACCCACCATTATGCGCCACCTGTGCCTCGAAGTGGAGGACCTCGACGCGGCCATCGCCGAAATCCGTGGAAAAGGCTGGGAAATCACCGATAAAGAGTTCGGCTGTGATAATAGCTGGCAGGCGTGGATCACCGATCCCAGCGGCGTGCAGATCGAGTTGATGCAATATACAAAAGAGAGCTCGCAATTCACGGGTAAATCGTGCGATGTAGATTGGTAATCCAATAACCACCCACCAGCACCTTGAGTTGAAGGAGTCTGTAGATTGACGTTTTATCAGGGATGGAAATATAGCTCCCTTAAAGTCTGCAGAGCTATCTGTTGTAGAATTATCTTACTAATTCAGCAGGAAGGTGATCATCGATGGAATACTACCGCTTCAAATTGAATTTTAAAGTCCGAGACTATGAGTGCGACTTGTCTGGCATTGTGAACAATGCCGTATACCAGCACTATCTAGAACATGCTCGCCACGAATATTTGAAGAGCCAAGGTGTTGGTTTTGCTGAACTAGAAAAACAGGGCATAACACTGGTGGTGATCCGGATCGAGATGGATTTTTTGTACCCTCTGAGAAGTGGAGATCAATTTTTTGTGGGTCTCAATACTGAGCGAATTTCGCGACTGCGGTTTGGTTTCTTACAGGATATCTACCGTCTGCCAGATGAGAAACCGATACTCAGTGCAAAAGTAGTTGGCACGGCCCTGAATGAGAAGGGACGCCCCCGCTTGCCAGCGGAAATTCAGGAATTAATCGCCAGCAGCCTTGAGCTGGATGCCTCAGGTGGTTAATTCGCGAAGCTGGATTTCCGAGAATATAGAAAAGGGGCTGTCCCAAAGGTTGTCACCCTGAGCCCTTCATTCTTCAGGATAAACTACGCGAAGGGTCTCGCTGACGATATATGAGATTCTTCACTTTGTTCAGAATGACGTTTTAAACTGCCCCTTCTCTCATCAGGTAAATATCGTGAGCAATTAGTGTCTATACTATAAAACCTCACTCAAACTTGAAACGCCAAACAGCAATCGAGAAGAATACAAGCCCCATGAACAGTAAAAACCCGAGCTGAGGAAGTATTTGTGTAAACCCTGCATTTTCTGCCATCACACTGTAATAACCTTCCAGGGCATGCGCGTGAGGGGTGAATTTCGAAAGTGTACCGATGAAACCCTCTGCACGGAAAATTGGCGGCCAGAGAGGGAAAGCGCCTCCGATCCCGGCCAGGACAAAGGCCAGGATCATACCGAAACTGTCAGCCTGCTTGGCTGACTTGGCAAAAGCGGCGACCATCATGCCCAGCGAGACGGCAACGAATGCGACCAGGAGGGTGATCGTCACCAGTGCCAGGGGGGATTGCCCCAGGGTGATATCAAAAAGGATGTATCCGATGGTAAAAAGGATCACCACCTGCATACAGACCAGCAATCCATAGGCAAGCATTTTCCCGGCGATGACTGTCCAACG
>DAOVCZ010000268.1 GCA_030669775.1 Chloroflexota bacterium
TGTTCGTGTGCGATACGAAGATAATCTTGAAGTATCACGCCAAGTTGAATCTGAATATATCTCTCAGGAACCGCAATCGGAAATTGTTGGCTACGGAACTCAAATTGTCCCGCATACGATTGACACGCCGGATGGACCAATAAAATATTGGCGTGCTCTCAATATGTATGCTGTCTCCTATAATGTCACCAGCAATGGGGGATATGGAACTGCAACGGGCATACCATTAGCAAAGGGCGTCGTGGCTATTGATCCACGATATATTCCCTACGGAACAAGAATGTATGTCCCCGGATACGGTGAGGCACTTGCTGCCGACACAGGTGGGGGTATAAAAGGAAGGATGATCGATCTCGGTTATCTAGATGAGAATTATGTTTCCTGGCACCAATGGGTAACAGTGTATTTCCTTTGGCCTCCTCCGGAGAATGTGGTGTGGATAATCCCTTAAACCTCCCACAGCTCGATGTTCCCGGCTTGTTGAAGCGCCATGGACTCCAGCCAGATAAAAATCTCGGTCAAAACTTCCTGATTGATCCAACCTATCTCAACCGCGTAGCAGAAGCAGGGAACATTAAACAAGAAGATATAGTCCTGGAAATTGGGGCAGGATTGGGTAATTTAACGCGTCTTTTGGGTATGCAGGCCAAGGAAGTTTTGGCAGTGGAACTGGATCCAGACCTCATCCCGATTCTCGAAGATGTTACCAACACCTACCCTAATATTCAAATCATCCAGGGAGATATTCTAAATATCGATCTGGTCGATTTAATCCCTGCTACTGGATACCTGGTAGTCGCCAATATTCCTTACTACATCACCTCTAATCTTATTCGACATTTATTGACCGCTAAAAACCGTCCGGCGCGCATCGTGCTCACCATCCAAAGGGAGGTAGCCGAGCGAATCTGCGCCCAACCTGGAAAACTTAGCTTGTTGAGTTTAAGCGTTCAGGTATTTGGATATCCAGAAATTGTTTCTATAGTGCCTGCTGGTGCATTCTTCCCGCCTCCCAAGGTTGATTCTGCCATTGTACGGATTGAACTGTATTCATCTCCAATAATCCCCGAAACACTGCTCAATACTTTCTTCCAATTAGCTAGAGCCGGCTTCAGTCAAAAAAGAAAAACGCTGCGTAATTCTTTATCTGCTGGTCTGCATGAGGAAAAAACCATCATCGAGAATTTGTTAGGAGATGCAGGGATCGATGCCAGGCGAAGAGCGGAAACGCTGAGCTTAGAAGAATGGAAATCTCTGACGATTTTATATGCGGTTATATCGCCCCCTAACCAATCAAACTAAGGAATGATTAAAATTTACATGATCAGAGAATCGGGCTTTGACTTGGCCGCAGTTTTCAGATCACGATATTCATAAAGCATCTGCCAGACCCGGTGAGCAGCTTCGAATTGGATTTTATGCGACATCTTAGAACTCCCCCATCGACGATCTGCAAAATAAAATGGCACCTCAATAATCGAATATCCGAGCCTGCTTGCAAGATAAATCATCTCAACCTGGAAAGCATACCCGTTCGATCGGACTCTATCGAGAGGCATTCCCAACAGAGTTTCTCGACGCCAGGCACGAAACCCACCAGTCGCATCATTGATCGGCAAACGGAGGATCGTTTTTGCGTACATATTGCCGAAGGCAGACAGGCTTTTCCTCCAAAAAGGCCACTGTTCATCCAGGCTGCCTCCTGGGATATACCGCGAACCAATCGCCACATCAGATTCGACCAGCATTTCAGTTAATTCAAGGATTTTTTCTGGTGGATGTGAAAAATCCGCATCCATTTGTACAACCGCGTCCGTTCCTATACCAAGAGCTTTATGAAATCCGGCAATATACGCTGAGCCTAATCCACCCTTCTTACTGCGGTGTATAACGGATATGTGGTCAGGGTATTCTTTACTAAGTTCATCAGCAATCTGGCCTGTACCGTCAGGACTGTTGTCATCGACAACCAGAATATTCAAGTCATTAAGAGGCAAACCAAATAATTCTGAGACCAATGCAGAAATATTTTCCGATTCATTAAATGTAGGAATCACGACGCAAATAGTATTGATTATTCCCATGCCAAGATTATAACCAGAAAGCGAGGAATTATCTCACAGGAGTTTTTTGAATGATAAACTCACAAACCTCATCCCCCATTGAAACACATTTTGATTCATTAACCCGGAATTCTTTCCCGCCTGATAACCATCTTAATCCTTCTTGAAGTAAACCAACCGCGATGAAGCAAACTGGTTTATCCAGATCATGTCGATCCCAACACACCGGGCAGCGATGAATTGTATAAACAAATTCATCATCAAATTCTTTTGAGGTACTGTGCTGGTCGCTAACCTGGGTGAAAATCCGTGCCATAGAGGGTATGCCAATACGCATCTTGGTGTTTAAAGGCAGAACTTTAAAGGCCAGATCACCTGCTCCAGCTAGAGCACCAAAATTTTTCAATGAATCTGCAAAAGTCGCCCGACCCGCTCGTAATGCCAGCCCTCTCCCACCCCGTGGTCCATATATCTCTTCAAGAGCCTGGTTGATCGCAGAAACATCTGCAAAATCGAACTCCTTCGCTAGATTGTCAGGGGGGAAATTATCGATCAGATTGGGTAAATGGGCAAGATTAAGGACAGCTTTTAATCCATTTTCCCCCAATATATCTTCTAATGCAACCAGCATGATTAATGCGAATTTATTCGCGTAATAATATCCGCTCTTTTCTATAGGTTCCATGATTTTGAACTCAATCTCAGATCAATTCAGCCAATGCTTCGGTTGCCCGGCGCATATCAAGAAAGATCAACCCAAGTTTCGCCTGTTCGCGTGCCAGTGCAGTCAAAACTGCTTCTTCACCCACAGACATCAGGATCACATAACCGCTCCCTCCTTTGATATACACCTGATCCAATCTTCCCCGTCCTAATTCTGTGGCTATCCTTTCGCCAAGGAAAAGCATCGCAGCTGACATAGCTGAAACCCGATCCTCTTCTACACCCTGCGGGAGTGCT
>DAOVCZ010000203.1 GCA_030669775.1 Chloroflexota bacterium
TCACCCCAGCCCTTACGAAATACAGCGGAGGCTTCACCTGGCTGGCATGCGACCGATTAACAATATTGTCGATGCGACCAACTATGCCATGTTGGAGGTTGGCGAACCTCTCCACGCTTTCGATTACGATACCCTAATTGAACGTGCAAAAGGAGAGCCTCCCAAAATCATGACCCGCACCGCAAACTCTGGCGAACGCTTGACCACTCTGGACGAAATCGAGCATCGTTTGGATGATTTCACTGTCCTGGTATGCGACAGCGCAGGGGCATTATCCATCGCCGGAGTGATGGGGGGCGCTGAGTCGGAAGTGAACGATGAAACCCGCAGTGTGCTGTTGGAGGGCGCGGCATGGAATTTCACCAATATCCGTCGCACGCTGTCTGCCCAACGCATGTCGTCCGAAGCTGCCTATCGCTTCTCACGCGGTGTTCACCCAACGTTAGCCGAACTTGGTGTTCGTCGGGGCTTGGAACTCATGCGGCTTTGGTCGGGTGGAGTCGTCGCTGATGGTTTAGTCGATAATTATCCCTTCCCCCCAGATGATCCAACTGTTGTATTCACCACCCAGGATGTAAAACGCTGGTTAGGAATCGACCTTGATGCGGATCAGGTCGCTGATATTCTGACCCGCCTGGAATTCACCGTCGATGTCAAAGAGAACCAACTCTCCGTTAAGACACCAGCCCATCGTCTGGATATTGGCCAGGGGATCGTTGGGGTTGCCGATATCATGGAAGAGATCGCCAGGATTTATGGGTATGATCAAATCCCAGAAACCAGGCTTTCAGATTCACTGCCCCCTCAGCATGGAAATGCATCCCTGGATCTCGAAGAACGACTCAGAGACCTGCTGGTTAATTTGGGTCTCCAAGAAGTGATTACACACCGCTTGACCACCCCAGAAAAAGAGGCACGATTATACCCAGAATCAGGTTCAGATAAGCCAGTATATATTCGCATCGCCAATCCAATATCAAGCGACAGGATTGCCTTGCGCCAAAGTTTACTGGCCAGCGTTCTTGAAATTGGAGAACGTAATACGCGCTTATCGAAGCGGATAGCATTTTTTGAATTAGGTGAAGTTTTCCTTCCTGAGGAGAGAGAAGAATATCCCCGGGAGCCACGAAAACTCGCTATCTTGCTAAGCGGACCACGCGGGATGCCTCATTGGCAGGGATCAGAGGAATCTGCAATGGATTTTTACGACTTGAAAGGCATCATCAGTGATCTGTTGGATGGTCTGCATTTAGGAGAGATCCAATATGAACCAATTGAACATCCTTCTTTCCATCCAGGAAAGTGTTCAATGGTAAGAATTCAGGATGAAAAAATCGGGGTGTTCGGAGAGATACACCCCCTGGTTAAAGACAAATTCGATCTCCCTGATTTCCCTGTACTGGCCTCAGAACTGGATGTCGAGTCGATTGCACCACTAGTCCCCGATCGATATCATATAGAGCCAGTACCGGTATTCCCTCCGGTGCTCGAAGACCTGGCTGTTGTTGTCGATGAACAAATCCAGGTACAACAAGTTATGGACGAGATTCGAGAAGCAGGCGGAGATACGGTTGCGGAGGTTTTATTATTCGATGTTTATCGTGGTGGACAAGCAGGTGAAGGGAAAAAGAGTCTGGCTTTTAGCTTGAAGTACCAAGAACCAGACCGTACTTTAACTGATGAGGAGGTCTCACGCATCCGGAAGAAAATTTTGAAACAACTTGAAAAGAAATTGGGAGCCCAGTTGCGTAGCTGAATTAACCAACTTGTCATGGAAAACAAGAACATTGGTATTGCCATTACTGTTGTTGCTGTATTGCTCTGTGGACTCCCAGGTTTATTGAGTCTGTGTGCAGGTGGTATCGTAGCAATCAATAGTCTCTTTCTTGAGGGCCCAAGAAATGATTTATCCCTGAGCTTCACTCTTCTGTGTATTGGCTTAATCTTTCTTGTTATTCCGATCGTGGCAGGAATTTTGATCTTTCGCAAGCGAACCCCAACAAAAGGGGATATCCCCACTGATGAACCGATTCCCCCTCCCAGCTAGATCTCCAATCAATGAGATGAACAGGTTGGCGAAATCTACCAACCTGTTTTTATTTTACTTGATCAAGAATTTGGACTGCCAGATCGTAGCGGTTGAAGGCTGGCATCAAGTAGATGCCTTTCATCCAGGAACGCAATTGCTGGATCAACTCAACGGCTATGCGCACACCCTCTTGAGGTGCACCCTCACCCGAATCTATAATCTCCTGCTGGATCTTCTCCGGAATGACGATCCCAGGCACTTCATTATGCAAGAATCCTGTATGCCGGTGATTAATAAGTGGTAATACACCAACCAAAATGGGAATCACCGAGCAAAGTGCGATCATCCATGGTAAAAGTCATCGATGCAACAATCGCCAACTCACACAGCTGATGAGCCGCAGCAATTGCTGCTTGCATCTCGTATAAATCGCTCATTGTCTCAAGGATGAGCAAATCCGCTCCAGCCTCAGCATATTCTGTGAACTTTCCGCGCTCTCCCTGACTGGAATGGCCTGCGATAGCCACCTCAAATGGTGCTGTCTTTCCCCGCTGATTCTGAATGCAAGCCACATTTCCAAGGCTGAGAATATTTCTTGGGTCTTCGTTATCACCGAAATTGACAATTTCTGATCCCAATATCAGTCTCAATTTTCATTTAATATCCAATACTTAATTCTCTTGATCTAACTCCCAGGGTGGCGTTCCGCTGCCTCCCGTACCGTGTAGGGATTGTTGGATTCGTTCACCAAATTCTGGAAGGATATCACCTGTTGCAGCCAGCAATCCAAAACATCCGGAGATCATCATATCTCCAAAAGGTACAGCAAAGTAAGGATTCAGGTTTGAGTTTCGCATCATATTACGGCGCGGACCGGTAACCGCCACACCAAAATCCCCATCAGTAAGTGATAAAGGTTCAGTAGCATATATTAACGCGCCATGACCGTGATCATCGAATATGTCCGCATGCTTCAAGCTGCCATCTGCCAACGAGACCAGCAACCGCTCTAATTTCTGAAGGTCGATTAAACCAGTATGGTGTTCAAAGACACCTTCGATACCGCCCGGACCTAAGCGGAAAGCAAGAGAGTGAAAATTGCCGACGTTAACAACTAATACCCTATTTCGCTTTGATAAATGTGGATCAAAGATCGCACCAAGCACAGCTGCTGGAGCGGTATCCATCACGACCAGGTGTACATCCAAACCCCTTGCGGATTTCACGACCGCCTCAAGTCGGGTCATGATCGGAGGCACATCTTCGCTTAGATAAGCGAAGGCACTTAATCGATTCTCGGCTTGAATGCGCGCATCGAGATAATCAAAACGAAACTGGCGATCGGAATATCCAGGAGGGGCATCGCCATGATCGAAGACTGCCACCGCGACTGCAGCCAGATTGTCCAACGAGACTCCAAATGCTTGAAACGATCGTTCAATTCTGGCAAAATCAAAATCCAACATCTCGATGTGAGTAGCTTTATCCTTCAACTGCCGAGCCTCATCATCGCTGACCACCTGGATACCCGCCTCCTTGACAATTTCCAGGTCATCATTAAAGGAACGGGCTGCATCAGGTGTCGCATAAACTACAAGTCCTGCCCGCAAATGGTCTTCTGCCGCCCAGTGACTCGGTCCACCCCCCATGATGACTCCCGTTAACAGCACAGCCTCTCTCTTGCGAGTTGCCTCCTGCAATTTTTGGCGGACGATCATGGTTGGAGATGGAACGACCAGCTTGAAGCCATTCTCCAAATCAAGACGTGAATCGTACAGAAAGATATCCTGAGTTCCAGTGCCTACATCAACGGTTAGAATTTGCATGTTTTCCGACCTTGAATATATGATCTTGGCAATCATAGCACAAAGATGCCTCCCGAACAGTGAAATTCGGACAACTTATGGTTAATATATTAAATTCCCCCTCAGATAAGATCCAGTGTGGTTCAAATTTAACCTCAATCAGGAAAAAATTGAAACG
>DAOVCZ010000166.1 GCA_030669775.1 Chloroflexota bacterium
AATATTAACATCGTTTATGAATCTTGGATTTTCCAGATTGTTGTAACCTTCATTGTGATCTTCCATGGATTAAACGGGATGCGCATTGTCATCCTTGATATCTGGCCGAAATTTCAGGTGTTCCAGCGGGAAGCCCTGTGGTTGCAGTGGTTCATTTTCATACCCGTATACGGGCTCACTGTATTCATCCTCATCCAGCGCGCCGTCGCTGGCAGCTATTAACCAGGAGGGATCTAGAGATGAGTTCTCGGACTGTACAACCTGGTTTGTCTTTTGAATATGTTCTGTGGATCTTCACCCGTATATCGGGATTAACCTTGATCTTGCTGTCAGCAATTGGTGTTATCAGCGCGTTCGCCTTGGGTGCCAGGACACAAGTCGACCTACCAACTCTGATGCGCTGGACTTTTTTCCCCAATCCAAATCACGTCATCAACAGTGACATTCCGGATGTAACTCTCGGCTGGGCGAATGCTTTCTGGCAGGTGATGCAAATATTGATCGTCTTTTTTGCTGTTACACATAGCTTTAACGGTTTCCGGGTGGTCATAGAGGACTTCATTGGACAATCCATCGCGCGACCTTTCATACGCGGTTTCATCTTTCTGCTGTGGATGTTTACGCTGGTTATCGCCGTCTATGTAGTAATATTCTCTTGACCATGATCAATTTCTGGTTCCCCTTTACTGGTTCTGTAATATAATTACGGAGCTATTCAGTCCAATTTATTGTGCTCCGGGCTGGGTCACCACCCAATCTCTTTCTGGAGGTTTGAGGGATCAATACATGAACATCCATAAGTTTGAAGTCATCGTTGTTGGGGCAGGAGGTGCCGGGTTGATGGCAGCCCTGTATGCCTCAAAAAACGCTGACACCGCAGTAATCAGCAAACTTTACCCCACTCGCTCTCACACAGGTACTGCCCAGGGTGGTGTAGGCGCGGCACTCGGTAATTCTGAGGAAGATCACCCCGAATGGCACACCTACGACACGGTTAAAGGCAGTGATTATCTCGGTGACCAAGAAGAAATCGAGTTCATGTGTTCAGAGGCGGTTTCCACTGTCTATGAATTGGAGCACATGGGCCTGCCATTTTCCCGGACACCAGAGGGACGCATCGCCCAAAGACCATTTGGTGGGCACACCAACAACGACACCGGCCTGCCTGTTCACCGTGCTTGTTATGCAGCTGATCGCACTGGTCACATGATCCTGCAGACACTCTACCAGCAGTGCATCAAAAACAATGTAAACTTCTACGACGAGTTTCAGGTCATCGACCTGATAATGGTCGACGGATCTGCAGCAGGTGTTGTGGCGGTCGAGTTGTTAACCGGTGAACTGCATGTCTTCCACGCCAAGTCGGTAATTTTTGCTACAGGTGGTCATGGGCGTGTTTGGGAGATCACCTCCAATGCCTACGCCTATTCTGGGGATGGTATCGCTATCACCCTGCGACGGGGAATACCTGCCGAAGACATGGAATTCTTCCAATTTCACCCCACAGGCATTTACCGTTTAGGTATTTTGATCACGGAAGGTGTGCGTGGGGAGGGCGGCGTTTTGTTAAATGACAAAGACGAGCGCTTCATGGAGGAATATGCTCCCACCGTGAAAGACCTGGCTTCACGCGATGTCATCAGCCGCGCCATGTTCCTGGAGATGCAAGCCGGCCGGGGGATTGGCGGTAATCGCTATATGTACTTAGACGTCCGCCCCGAGACGGTTAACAAGTATGCGGTCAGCGATGGTCGCAAACGACCGGATGGCACTCCTTATATCGTCACCGCTGAAGAGATCTTGTCTAAATTACCGGATATTGTTGATTTCTGCCGGACTTATCTCGGCGTTGACCCGGTGACCCAACCCATGCCTGTGCAGCCCACTGCCCATTACGCTATGGGCGGCATACCAACCAACATGTACGGAGAAGTGCTGATCGATGAAAAGAACACGATTATGCCAGGCTTGTTCGCTGCTGGCGAAGTGGCTTGTGTATCGGTCCATGGCGCTAACCGTCTCGGTACCAACTCTCTCGTGGATATTCTGGTCTTCGGGAAACATTCCGGGTTGAAAGCGGCTGAATATGCAAAGGGGGTTGATTTCCTCTCCTTACCGGACGACTCAACCGATTTCACCCGTGCTCAGATGGATGGCTTGTTGAATTCCACCGGCGATGAAAGGCCGGAGATCATCGGCGGAGAGATGCAGAAGGTCATGAACGATCTGGTCGGTGTTTTCCGCACCGAAGAAGGAATGACAACCGCACTAGAGACCGTCCGGGAGCTGCAGGAGCGCTTCAAGCACGTTCGAGTGGATGATAAGGGCAAGATATTCAATACCGACCTCCTGGCTACCTGGGAATTAGGCAATTTACTCGATTTGGCAGAGGTGACTGCAGCGACTGCTTTAGCTCGCAAAGAGAGCAGGGGCGCACATGCCCGAGAGGATTATCCGAAACGGGATGACAAGAATTGGATGAAACACAGCCTGGCCTGGCTGCGCGATGGCGAAATTGAGCTGCGCTATAAACCTGTTGTCATCACTAAATTTGAACCCAAAGAACGAGTATACTAAATGATGTTCGTAGAAAAGGGATAACGTCGATGCAGGTCAAATTAAAAATCTTCCGCTACAACCCTGAAACAGACAAGAAACCTCACTACGAGACTTATAGGATTGAGGCTGAACCTACCGATCGGGTGCTGGATCTCTTGGAATATGTCAAGGGATATATTGACGGCACTCTTTCTTTCCGGCGTTCCTGCGCCCACGGCATATGCGGATCCGACGCCATGCGCATCAACGGGGTTAATTATCTTGCCTGTAAGGTCCTGATGAAAGACATTGGATCCTCGAAGATCACCATCGAACCGATCCTTGGTTTAAGTGTGATCAAGGATCTGATCGTGGATATGGAGCCATTCTTCGATCACTTCCACTCCATAATGCCTTACTTTGTCAACGATGAAGCCCCACCGAGTACAGAACGCCTGCAAAGCCCTGAAGAACGCGAACGTTTTGACGACACTACAAAGTGCATTTTATGTGCTGCCTGCACGACTTCCTGTCCATCCTACTGGGCTAACGACAAATATGTTGGACCAGCTGCGATTGTTAATGCCCATCGCTTCATTTTCGACAGCCGCGATCGGGCAGCTGTCGAACGATTGAACATCCTCAACGATCAATTTGGCGTTTATCGCTGCCACACGATATTTAACTGCACGCTGGCCTGTCCGAGGGAGATTCAGATTACCACCGCGATTGGAGAAGTTAAAAAAGCCATTGCCACTGGCAGCCTGGATTAAATCAACCGAGTAATTTCTATAAGATCAGTATATTCGCCAAATCCCAGGCGGGCAAGGTTGTCTTATTTATCTTCTCGATCTTGCTATGCTATAATTTTCGCACCCGCCCCAATAGCTCAATGGATAGAGCAAGGCTCTCCTAAAGCCGAGATTCGGGTTCAAGTCCCGGTTGGGGCTTGGCATAGATTTCTTATATTTTTCCTGGGCATAATAAGAAATTTATTAATTCAACCAACAACCCTTGATTTCTGCTTAAAACTCAGGTAATATATTAACGTCAAACGTCTGGGTGCCCCCCTCACCCAGGCGTTTGACTTTTAACTAGCCGAGCGAGAACGAAAATCTAACTGTAATGAAATTGCCTACCTTCTAATGAGAAAATTGAGGTTCTGGTAGAAAACGAGCAAATACGTACCAAACATCGATTGTCTCTGGCTGGTTAAACTTCTTGACTTTATATTACACAATGGATCCTATCGTCACTTGAGATGAGGTGAATTAAAAAAACGGTTAAATGAATTTTGATTCAGCAATTTACTCATCAGAATAATAAAATTGCAAGGTCTCGTTGCATCTTGCCAAGGAAATAATATTCATGTTATCATTTAATTGGCAAGCGTCTGGGTGCCCCCCTCGCCCAGGCGTTTGCCACTTTAAGGGGTGCAAAGGGAAATTTGAAGACTTGGTCAAGAGATATAATAAACCCATAAATCTTCCACAAGGACTACTGCAATGAACTTTGATATCTGTGACATCCGCCAACAGTTTCCTGCATTAAATCACCAAGCGATCTTCTTCGATAACCCCGGTGGTACCCAAATTGTCAAACACGCACTCGACCGCATGGTCGATTACCTGGTGAATACCAACGCCAATCATGCTGGACTGTTCTCGACCAGCGTTGCATCTGACGCCATCATCGATGAAGCTCATCAAGCCGTAGCAGATTTTTTCAACGCAAAGCGCGCAGAGGAGATCATCTTCGGCGCCAATATGACCTCGCTCACCTTGCATATCAGCCGCTCTCTGGCCCGCACCTGGAATCCAGGCGACACGATCGTCGTCACGCGGCTCGATCACGATGCCAATGTCACTCCCTGGGTCATGGCAGCTGAGGATCGTGGCTGCAATGTACGCTACGTGGAGTTCAACCTCCAAGATGGCACACTTGATATGCAACAGCTAATTGAAGCCTTGGAGTCGAAGCCACGCCTTGTGGCAGTCGGCTATGCATCCAACGCGCTTGGCACTATCAATCATGTGCAGGAAATCACCAAAAAAGTCCATGCCAGCGGAGCGCTGGTGTATGTGGATGCTGTTCACTTCGCGCCTCATGGGCCGATTGATGTGCAGCAGTTGGATTGCGACTTCCTGGTCTGTTCGGCTTATAAATTCTTCGGTCCTCATATCGGTATGCTCTACGGGCGTTATGAGCTGTTAGACCAGCTGACTGCTTACCAGGTGCGCCCTGCCCCCACCTCCCCGCCAGGAAAATTTGAGACCGGGACTCAAAACCATGAGGGCATCGCGGGAGTTCACGGAGCACTGGAATACTTCGAGTGGCTCGGTGAGAAGTACGGGACTAAAGAATTTGCTGGGGAATATTCAAACCGCAAGCTGCGATTGAAACAGGC
>DAOVCZ010000084.1 GCA_030669775.1 Chloroflexota bacterium
AAATGATTTGACTGTCGCGCTGAGCTTGATCTGCTCTGAGCTGGCTAAATTTCTCCAGGTACCAGAGGTGAGCTTTGCACTGCTCAATTCACAGCTCACAATGGCCCAGGTGATAGCCGAATATCATGACGTCGATCGTCCCGAAATTCTTGGAAAGCAGATTCCTGTCATCAGTAACCCAGTGATGACCTCGGTCCTGGAGAGTGGTTCACCTCTAGCGATTGAGGACACGCAGAACAACCCGTTGCTGACCGGCACGCCTGATTCGAGTGCAGAGCGCGGAGTCGCTTCCCTCTTGCTCGCCCCGATAATTTTTGGAGGCGAGGTTGTTGGGACTTTAGAGATAGTTTCCTTGGTTCGCCGGCAATTCTCCGCTGGGGAAATTTCCTTGCTGCAGAAAGTGACCAACCAAGTAGGACAAGTATTAGAACGCTTGGGTCTTTTCGCAGCTACGCGTGATCAAGCCGAACATATGGCTCATCTAGCGACAATCAGTGAGGGACTCAACCGCCCATTAACCCCGGAGGAAGTGATCGACAGCATCGGTAGAGGAGCCATGGTTTTGGGACAGGCAGATCGGGCAGCACTCTACCTGCGTCAAGAAAGTGGAAAAGTGATCGCTCCCTGGTCTGAAAATTTATCTGCTGAATATGTTCAGACAGTCACCGGAAGTTTTGAAGAATTACCAGGTGGAATACTGTTTAAGAGCTCCGAGCCGATCCTGATCTCAGATATTGAACAATTGCCAGCCAAATCCTTGTTGAAGGATATCGGTGTGCAGGAAGGATTGCGGGGCGTGGATTTATGGCCATTAGTATATAAGGACGATGTTGTTGCCGCGATAGGTTGTTATTACGATGAACCCCATGTGGGTTCAGATGCAGAACAAGAAGTCATGCTCACTTTCGCCCGCCAGGCAGCTGTTGCATTAGTGAACGCACGACTTTTCGATGAAACTCGGCGCAGGACAGCACAATTGGAAGCCCTCAATGCAATCATCACTGAGGTAGCTGCTGCCTCGGATTTGGAGCACCTCCTGGATATTACACTCGATCACATATTGAGAGCTCTTGGACTGCATATCGGTGGGATCTGGGTTGAAGAGCAACACATCCAGCAAGAAATGCCAACCAGTCTGGGTGAGATTTTTAAGCAGCTCAACCGGGAAGCGGAAGGTAGCGGATCACCAACAATCGCAATTCAAGATTGGGAGATGTTGACGGAGGCAGATCAATACTACCATTATTGGCCTATGTTAAAAGGATATGATCTGCGGGCCTCGCTAACTGTTCCACTCTTATCCGAAGGGAGAATGATCGGTGGGTTATGCATTGCCTCACAACAGCCCCGGATTTGGTTAACCGAGGAGGTCGCTCTGGTAGAAGGGGTGGGTAGACAGCTGGCAGGGGCTGTGGAACGCATCGCTTTGCTCGAAAGAATCCAGGAAAATGCCCAACAGGTGCAGCACATTATTGATACTGTTCCAGAAGGTGTGATCCTATTAGACGAGGAGATGCAGGTGGTACTCGCTAACCCTGTAGCCCAAACCTACCTGATTAACCTGGCGGTATTTGCAGCGGATGATATTCTTACGCACCTTGGTCAGAAACCACTCGAAGATTTGTTGAAACCGGAGCTGCAGAATTTATGGTATGAGCTTGAGGTAGCCGGACCCCCTCGCCAGGTTTTTGAGATCGGTGCACAGCCCTTAGAAAAGGGAGACAACCCAGGAGGATGGGTAGTGGTCATCCGCGAGGTAACCCTAGAACGGGAAACCCAAACGCGCATCCAAATGCAGGATCGATTGGCTACCGTGGGACAGTTGGCAGCGGGTATTGCTCATGACTTCAACAACATCCTGGCCGCGATTGTGGTTTATGCTGACTTATTAAGACGCGATCCCAACCTGTTGTCTGTCAGCCAGGAGCGCTTGAATATTATTCAGCAGCAGGTCCAACGAGCAGCCAGCCTGATCAGGCAGATATTAGATTTCAGCCGCCGTTCTGTGATGGAGCAGAGCACACTCGATTTACTGCCGTTTGTAAAAGAATTAGACAAACTTCTCCGCAGGATCTTACCTGAAACGATCCATATAGAGCTGACTTACAAACCCGGAGTTTATCTGGTAAATGCTGATCCGACCCGCTTACAGCAGGTATTTATGAATTTGGCAGTGAATGCACGTGACGCTTCCACCAATGGCGGAACTTTGCATTTCGAACTCGATCAGATCCGATTAGCAGAGGGAGACCAACCGCCATGCCCGGATATTCCCCCAGGTACTTGGAATCGCATCACGGTAAATGATACCGGGGAGGGAATCCCGCCAGATGTTTTGCCACATATTTTTGAGCCGTTTTTCACAACTAAAGCAGTGGGCGAGGGTACCGGTTTGGGTTTAGCCCAAGCATATGGCATTGTCAAACAACACGATGGCTATATTGACGCGCACAGCGTGGTTGGTGAAGGCACCACCTTTCAT
This sequence comes from Chloroflexota bacterium, assembly GCA_030669775.1. GTDB lineage: Bacteria > Chloroflexota > Anaerolineae > Anaerolineales > UBA4823 > PFL25. The sequence goes on from DAOVCZ010000084.1 coordinate 2,483, forward strand.
ATTTACCTGCCCGCACAGCAGCCTGTAGGCGAGGACCTCGATATCCCAGACCTCTACTCAGACATCAGAGGTTCTGGTGAAACCTTATTGCTTGTTGAGGATGATTACTCAACAAGAGAAGCAATGAAAACTTTACTCGTCGATTCAAATTACCATGTGCTGACAGCTGCCAATGGGCAAGAAGCGTTAGATATTTATGAACAACAAGCCGACAATATTGCAATGGTCGTCAGCGACATGGTCATGCCGGTTATGGGGGGTGTAGCCCTGTACCAGAATCTGATGGAACGTTGGCCCGAAGTGAAGATGCTTTTCATCACTGGCCATCCTGTAAAAGAGCAAGATCAAACATTACTTGAGTCTGGGAATGTTCACTGGTTGCAGAAACCTTTTTCAGTGGGGGTGTTAAATGAAGCGGTATACAGTTTCCTGCACGAATAAACGAGGGTAAATTGATCAGTTCTGAGCAGACCTTACGAGTTATTTGATGAATATCTCGAAATGTTGGGGTCAATCCTGTTGCGGTTGGTTCTTGATGCGGCGGATAAAAGCTGGGGTGTTGAGATTTCGTTCTAAGAAATACATGAAATAACGCTGAATGAGCTCTTCCAGGTCGTGATTCAATTCTGGGGTTAGCTGAGCCCGTGCAGCTTCGGTGAACGAACTTCGTTGAAAGTGACGCATATATTTGAGAGTATTCAATGATACTTGGCTTGCATCTGGGAATTTCGGTCCACAGCGGGGGCAGAGTGCACCGCCCAACGAAATAGAAAAATATTGGTCTTCCGCTTCGATTAATGATTCACAATTCAGGCAATTCGTCAATTCGGGACGATATCCCAATAGGTCGAGTAATTGAATTTCAAAATAACGCACTGGAAGATTAGGATCATTCTCAGTATCAATTCGAGATAAGGTCTCCTTCAATAATCGATAAAGCAGCTGGTTCTCGTCTTCGTCATAAGTAAATCGATCGAGCAGCTCAATAACGTATGCAGCATAACCCACACGAAGTAAATCATCACGTATGTTAAGGAATGCATCAAGGGTCTCCGCCTGGGTAATGATCAAAAAAGTTCTACCACGAGCCATTAATAGATTGGTATGCGTAAATGGCTCAAGATGACCAGCTTTGCGAGATCGTATTTTGCGAACACCTTTAGCGATGGCCTGAACTTTACCCATTTTGCGAGTATAAAGCCACAGCATACGGTCTGCCTCCCCCCAATTCTTATGGCGCAAAACGATCGCTTCGGTGCGGATTGTTCGCTCTTGTATGGGCATGAGCGCATTATACACGATTGAAACCCACTGCATCAATCGTTGAGTGCGAACTCCAGTTAGTGTTGACGCTTGACACCCCATCTGGTACAATCCTTGCGCCCGGAGCGTTGTACCCTTCGCCCGGGCACACTTTCTGTGAATTCTGATATACGCGGAAAGTCATCCTAATCAAGAAAGGGCTTGAGAAAAATGAAAGTATTACTTCTGAAGGACGTTTTTAAACTCGGGCGGGCGGGAGATGTTAAACGAGTAGCCGATGGTTACGGTCGCAATTATCTGATGCCACAAGGTCTCGCTGTTCTGGCAACACCTGGTGCACTCAAGCAGGTTGGACGGATCAAGTCTCAGGCGACTATCCAGCGTGATGCATTAAATGAAGAATTGGGCGTTTTCGCTGAGCAACTAAACGGCATGGTATTGTCTTTCACTGCCAAAGCGAGTGAAACGGGTAAACTCTACGGCTCAATTTCCACACAGATGATAGCAGATTCAATCACTGAGAAAACCGGTGTTGATCTCAACCGGCGCCAGGTTTTCTCACAGCCTTTGAGATCTCTGGGTGAGCATAATGTCCAGATCCGATTGACAATTGACTTGATCCCAGAGGTAACGGTTATCGTCAATAGTGAAGAAGAAGAGCAAGAAGCTCCTGAAATGCAAGAACCTGTTAAACCTAGCAGCGACGAGGGTGAAGAGCTTCAAGACGAAGAACAAGTTGCATCTCCCAGCGAGAAGGATGACCAAGAGCAAGAAGCTCCTGAAATGCAACAACCCGTTGAACAGAGCAGCGATGAGGGTGAAGAACTTCAAGACGAAGAACTGGTTGCATCTTCCAGCGAGGGAGATGACCAAGAGCTTGGATCCGAAAGTGGAATTGTAGAAGAAATTGAAGTAGAATAGCCCCAGCAAAAACAGCAATACACATTGCTGTGAGGCGGTTTGAATGCTTTATACGTTATCACCGGCCTGCTTGTAGCCTGGGTGCTACAAGGCCGGTGTTTTGTACCCAATCAATATCCTTTCAGAATTCTGCACATTCGACGGATACTTGCTGAAGTAGTTTGCCAGAATACAAATAAATGTCTGAGAAAATTGGCCAGGAGTTGCACCGCGTTCGCGAAGGGCAAAATATATCTCTGGAGCAGGCTGCGGAAGAGACACATATCCGCTTACATTACCTGGAAGCCCTGGAAATGGGGGATTTTAATCAGCTGCCCTCTAAAGCCCATGTGCGTGGCTTCCTGAGAGCCTATGCCGAATATTTGGGTATTGCCTCTCAACCGCTGTTGAGTAGCCTCGATGAGCAAGAGCAAACACCTCTCGAAACTGAAACTGATTCGCAAGACGAACAAACTCCAACAGTGGCCGAAACCCCTGGCAACTCGATCCTGATTTTCAAGGACTTGGGAGAGGATCTGAAGCAACAAAGGGAGATGCTCGGCTTCTCTTTAGAGGAAGTTGAGCGTAATATCCATATTCGCCAGCATTACCTGGAGGCAATGGAGTCTGGAAATCTGGATGGATTGCCATCACCGGTGCAGGGACGGGGCATGCTCCAAAATTATGCCGCCTTCCTGGGTTTGGATACCGAGCCAATCCTGCTCCGATTCGCAGATGGCTTACAAGCCCAACTCGCTGAAAAACGAGCTGCCCATCCTATCTCTCCTGATACCAGGCCAAGCCGGCGAAGGACCCATTTGACATTACTCCGATCCTTTCCTGGAGATTGGTTTCTCGGTGCGATTTTGATTGTGGCTGTGGTCGCGTTTACTATCTGGGGCACAATCAGGATCAGTTCCTTGCAGGCAGCACCAAATCCTATCGAAACCGTGCCGTCTATTGCCGAAGCGCTGCAGGCAACTCCCGAGGGATCACTTTCAGAAATTCCCCCGCCTACCGAAACCCCACTTCCAGAACCAGCAGAGACTGAAAATTCACCCGGACTCGAGGGTAATACAATCGCACCCCCAGCAGAAGAGGTCACCCCAGAGACACCTGTTCCAACGGTAAGTGATGCACCTGTCCAAGTCTATGTTTCGGTCCTTCGAAGAGCCTGGATGCGGGTTACTGTAGATGGAAATATTGAGTTCGAGGGACGAGTTGTTCCCGGCAGTGCATTTTCCTTCTCAGGCGAATTTCAAATCGAACTGTTCACGGGCAATGGGGCTGCTCTTCAGGTATTTTTCAACGAGACAGATTTGGGTGTTTTAGGTGTCTACGGAGAAGTGGTTTACAAAGTGTATACTCCCCAGGGCGCGTTGCTGCCCACTCCAACTATCACCCCAGTACCAACCAACACGCCGTTAGCGAGTCCAACTCCTCAACAGACAGCTACACCCTGATGGGTCTCGATAGCTTGGTTTATTAATTTTTTTGATCTTGTTGGTAAATTACTTATGCAAAAAAACACATTTCATTTAATATCTTTAGGTTGTCCTAAAAACACAGTTGATTCAGAATCAATGGGACAACTGTTAAACAATTCTGGGTACTTACCTGTGGCTGATCCAGCACAAGCCAGCGTTTTAATTGTTAATACCTGTGGTTTCATCGGCCCAGCCAAAGAAGAATCCTTGCAGGTGCTGGCAGAACTGGCAGCCCAAAAACGCGAGGAGCAATACTTGATCGCGGCGGGTTGTCTGACTCAGCGCTATGGACTCGAAGTTGCTCAGCAGGTCCCTGGGATCGACGGGATCATCGGCACCCGGCGATGGATGGATATCATCGATGTAGTCAAAGAACTGAGAGGAGGAAAACACCCAGAACCCGCCTACCAGCTCCCGGATGCTCACCAGACAGTCATGAATGTGGGTGGAATTCTCCGGGTAGCTGTTCAAGGCGCGAGTGCTTATTTGAAAATAGCAGATGGGTGTCGGCGGCCGTGCGCATTTTGTGCTATCCCTTTGATAAAAGGAACGGCTGTCAGCCGCCCGGTGGAGGCTATCCTGGCGGAAACCAGGATATTACAGGGTATGGGTGTACGAGAATTAATCTTGATCGCTCAGGATACCACTGATTACGGGAATGATCTCGGCATAAAAAACGGCTTGGCTGATCTACTTGAGAGAATGGTGGCAGATCTACAAGAGCAGCCACAAAATGACATTGACCATGCCGGAATTAAATGGATCCGCATCATGTATGTCTATCCAGGATACGTGACTGATCGCTTGATCGATGTCATGGCATCCCACCAGCAAATCGTGCCTTATTTGGATATCCCTCTCCAGCACGCCGATCCCGGCGTGTTGAGACGCATGCGCAGGCCAGCGAATATTGAATGGGTGCAGCAAACAATTGAGAAAATGCGCGGCGAAATGGCGGACCTCGCATTGCGGACGACCTTCATTGTAGGATACCCAGGTGAAACTGAAGGGGAATTTCAAACTCTATTAGATTTTGTAGAGGAAACTCGTTTTGATAAGGTGGGGGCTTTTAAATTTTCATTTGAACCAGGGACAACGAGTGAAGCACTGGGTGATCCAGTCCCAGCCGAGGTAAAACAAAAACGCTGGGAACGGTTAATGGCATTGCAGCAAGGTATCTCCCTGGAAAAGAACCAGGCGCTGGTTGGGAAAACCCTTGAGGTTCTGATTGAAGGGTCAGGTGATGGCCTTTCAATGGGACGCACATACCGAGATGCCCCCGAAATCGATGGTTTGACAATATTGGAGGGCGAATATCCCAATGGAGAAATTATCCCAGTGCAGATCACCGATGCGCTGGCTTATGACTTAAACGGTGTTGCGGTGAGTGAATTACCCAGCTTGACCTTATCGCAATAAACTTCCAGGATTATAAAAATATATAGGATTATATTGATGTTGACTCTCGATCGACCAGAAACCAAATTTGCAGTTGATATTGTCCGCCAGGCCTCCCAGCTGGTCAAGCAGGTGCAGGCAGAGATGGTCTCACCCGCATTAACCAAAGATGATCGCTCACCGGTTACTGTTGCCGATTTCGCCTCCCAGGCTTTGGTAGGG
>DAOVCZ010000105.1 GCA_030669775.1 Chloroflexota bacterium
CTGCGCCGGTCACCATTGGCGCCGACATCGAAGTGCCACTCAGGCGGAAATATTCGCCATTCATCACCACGTGATCTGGGTGCTCGGAAATCCAATCACCAGGCCCCAAGATGCTAATGATATCTGTCCCGGGAGCGATGATCTCCGGCTTATTGAAACCATCTAATGTGGTGCCATGAGTTGAGAAGGATGAGACTGTGTCATCTGAAAAGTCAGAGGAACCGTGTTCGTCGCTGGCGCCAACAGTTATGATGAATGGATCGTTGGCTGGGGCAGCATTGGCTGTGTTGTAGCCACCACCAGGTCCCTTGTTGCCAACTGATGTGACCACCACAATGCCGTTGAACCACAAGATCTCAGCCGCAGCATCTAGAGGACTTGCATGATAGGAGCTCTCCTGGGTAGAGTTGACGGACAAATTAACCACACGGATGTTGTACTCGTCTTTATTTTCCAGCACCCATTGCATGGCTGCTATGGCATCAGATTCGTAAGCCATACCATTGTCATCGCTTATTTTCAGACTGATGAAATTGACTTGCGGGGCGATACCCGCATAAAGACCATCTGATCTGTATCCGCTGCCCCCGATGATTCCGGCGACATGGGTGCCGTGACCAGTAGCATCATTTTCATGCCCCGTATTTGAGTTGAAAGTTAGCTGTTCCAGGACACGTGAGTCTGGTTTGGCTTTGTACGGATCAACCTGTAAATCTTTTTCTTGATTGGTTCCGCTGTCTATCACAGCTACTGTTATTCCCTGACCTTGTAATCCCATGTCCCACAATGGACGAACACCAAGCGTATCGAGAAAATAATTCGATGGTGCTAATTCGTTCTCTACGTTATTTTTAACTGGCTTTCCTTTAGAACTCTGGACTGTAGTGTTCAAGGACACCCAGCGTACATTTGGATCTGAGGCTAATTTCAAAGCTGTCTCTGCAGGAAGCTGAGCTGTGAAAGCGTTCAAGATATGGAGATCCTGGGTGACTACCCCTGCCCGCTGAGAAATAAGAGCTTCTAATTTTTTATCGCCGCTATTCTTCTGTATGATGACCGAGACTATCTGGGTTGGAGTTTTGGCTGCGATTTCAACCAGTAAGGGGTGTGCCTTAGCCGGAGGGGGATTCTCGGGCAGTGCCACTGGCGCCAGCAGTCCAACCAGCAGCACCAGCGAGACCAATATCTGGGAATATTTACGCCAATTCTTCATCTCTAAATCCTTATAAATCTAACGGTAATCCGTATAGGTATTGTTTTGATGTCTTGAGCCTGGGGATATCTTCGCGTTCATGAACGGACCAGGACAATCTGTAATGTATGTTCAGGCCAAGAGAAAATCGATCATTGTGTTAGATAAAAACGATGCGCACATCTCAAGCCAAGCTACGCTGGTTGAGTTGCGGTTCGCTCCCGGCTGCTCCTGCGCAGCAAGAGTTGAGTCTGTTCTGCCGAGTAAAACGAATGCTCCGAACATCATGAATAGGATGATCAGGATGATGAATATTTTTTGTAAGATTGTCATTACTTTGCCCCTTGATTATCAAAAAAGTGAGCCCCTCAGGTTTTGGGTGCCTGAGGGGCGGAATAGTCTCTGTTTGCCTAGGCAGCCCGTCCGTCATGCGGCCAAGTGGCCGGTTAGACCGTAGCTTTGTGTCCCTGCCTTTCGACAGGTATACCTTTTCTGTGCTACTTTATAAGCCTAGGTAACTCAACTATCATGTGGCCAATTGGCCATTTAGACTTTAGTTTTGCGTCCCTGCCTTTCGACAGGTTTGCCATTTCTGTGCTGTTTGTCTTATTTGTTTATGCTTTAAACACCTCCCCAAAGTCGATCTATTAGTACTTTTAGGCTATATTTGACAAGTATAACGCAGGAATATTACTATTGTTACACTAAATTCTAACCAAATTCTTACTTATGGCCGAGCTTTGTACCCATTTATGAGAAGTCGATTGGGTATCTAAGTGGTGTACCTCTGGCTGACATCCCTTTTGTTTATTTATATTGCGATCTTAATAATCTACTAACTTTCGTTCCGGTGAGTAAAACATTCATATCTCCTTCAGATGGTGTTCACAAGATCTTCACACGGGTGGGGTATGCTATGGCTGGTTATGAGGAAGTCAATTCAATAATATTTTGATTGAAGGAGTATAAGATGAGAAAGAGTTGGATTATCGTTGGTGTAGTTGGAATAGCAGTTCTTGCACTTGGTGCAGCTGGTCTGGCTTATGCCCAGTCGGATACACCACCTGTTACAAATCCTGGTTACGGTCCTGAAATGATGGGCGACCGGGGAAGTTACGTTGGCATGCGAGGTGAATTGGCAATTGGTGAAGATGGACCCTACCATGAATTAATGCTCGAGAGCTTTGCTGAGGCGCTAGGAATAGCGGTAGATCAAGTAGAAGCACGCCTCGACTCTGGTGAGATGATGTGGCAGATCGCTGAAGCGGCAGGAATCTCCGAAGAAGAATTTCTCGAAATCATGCAGCAAGGTCGCAAGACAATGGTCGAGCAAGCTTTTGAAGATGGCAAATTGAGCCAAGAGCAGGCCGATTTCATGGGTCCTCGATGGCAAGAAGGCGGATTCGGGGGTGGATATGAAGGCTGCATGGGGTATGGTTATAGTAGCGAAGAGGGATATCAGCAGGTACCCCAAGGAAGGTGGAATGCTCCCTAGTTCACTCGATATTTAAAAGTTGGAAGATTGTTATTAGGAACAGTGGGTAGTGGATTTCCGCTACCCACTGATGTTGTATAATCAACAAAATCAGAGCCTAGAAATTATCCCTGGCATTTTGCGATTTCGGTGTCTGAATGCTCTAACTGTCGATTTATTATAGTGATCCAATGCCGACAATATTAATTATTGAAGACGAAATTGAGCTGGTGCGGGTCCTGCGATCGTATCTTGAACAAGCGAATTTCACGGTGCTCTCTGCGGTTCAAGGCGACACAGGACTAAACTTATGGGTAAACAAGCACCCGGATCTGGTGATCCTGGATCTGAATTTACCTGGAATGGATGGTCTGGATGTCGCCCGAGAGATGCGACGTAAGAGTGACATACCGATCATCATGGTCACTGCACGCGTTGAAGAGACCGATCGCTTGATTGGGTTGGAGTTAGGAGCGGATGATTACATCACCAAGCCATTTTCCCCACGTGAGGTTGTTGCCCGGGTACGGGCGGTGTTACGTCGGGCAGGTTTACCTCGGGCGAAAAACAATGTGTTGAGATCTGGCTCTTTGGAAATCGATCTGGACGCCCACACTGTATCTCGCGAAGAAGAGACGATTGATCTAACACCAACAGAGTTTAAGCTCCTGGAGACGCTGGCCTCACAACCTGGTCGTGTTTTCAGTCGCTTGCAGCTGTTGGAGGAATCCCAAGGTGATGCCTATGAAGGTTACGAGCGGACGATCGATGCCCATATTAAAAACTTACGAGGCAAAATTGAGCCCGACACGAAGAATCCATATTATATTGAGACAGTGTTTGGTATTGGATACCGCTTCGTAAAGGAGAGCAAAGATTAACTTTCAGCCTTCCCAGACAATGATGGGTTGATCTATGTCCTTGAAAATGTCATGCGTTTGAAACTATTTATTTCCTTTATCCTGATCGCATTGGTATCGATAGCCAGCCTATTGATTGTGGTCAGGCAAAGCGCGATCCAGGAGGTGCACACCTATATGTTTCGGGGGGGAATGGCAGGAGTGGAGGGAATAGTTACTGAATTGGAGAACCATTACCAGAGCACTCATTCATGGGAAGGTGTTGAACACCTGCTAGGAATTACTGGCAATAGCCAGGGGAACAGGCGCGGCAATCAAGGAGATTCACCTGGTTCAGGTGGCATGATGGGGGGGATGATGAACCAGAGGCTGCGCTTAGCTGATGCTCAGGGAAACCTGGTCCTTGATACCGAAATATCGGACGTGACAGGCAAATTAAGTGGAATTGAGCTCCGACAAGCTATCCCATTGCAATTGGGTGATGAAATTGTGGGATATCTGCTCCCTGAAGGGGGGATGGTGTTCACCAGCGGTGATGACACCGATTTGCTCAACAGGCTAACCAGAGCTGCATATGTCGCGGCAGGGGTGGCAATCGGATTTGCGCTAATATTGGCATTTTTGTTAAGCACCCGTTTGCTGAGACCGGTGAGCGCCTTGACAAAGGCGGCATCCAGACTGGCGGATGGAGATTTATCCATGCGTGTCTCTGTTCAGGGGGATGACGAGCTGGCCACACTGGGTCAGACTTTCAATCAAATGGCAACCTCATTGGAAAACGCAGAGGAGATCCGGCGAGCAATGACTGCAGATATTGCACACGAGTTACGAACACCTCTAGCGGTGCAGCGCGCCCAATTGGAAGCCCTGCAAGATGGGGTCTACCCAACGACAGATGAAAACTTGACTTCGGTACTCGAACAGAACATCTTGCTTACCCGAATGGTTGAAGACCTGCGCACTCTAGCCCTGGCAGATTCCGGGCAGCTGCAGCTCGAGAAAACCCCGACGGACTTACTCAAATTAGTGGAAAGAGTCTTGGATCGATTTAGAGCTCAAGCAAAAGAAAGGGAGGTCGATCTGCGATTTTCAGCACAAGGCGAATGCCGGATATTAAGCCTTGATCCGGGCCGCGTGGAGCAGATTTTAGGTAATTTACTATCGAATGCCCTACGTTACACTCCGGATGGAAGCAGGGTGGAAACCAGCCTGGATTGTTCTGCGGATATGGTTGTTCTATCTGTCTATGATAGCGGTCCAGGAATTCCTGAAGGGTCTCAAGAACTAATCTTCAAACGTTTTTACCGCGCTGATCACAGTCGCAGTCGATCTGAAGGGGGAAGTGGACTGGGATTAGCGATCGCTCGCCAGCTCGCAGAAGCCCAGGGAGGGATCCTGACAGCTGACAACCATCCGAAGGGCGGCGCAATATTCAGGTTGACTTTTCCTCTTGAGGATGACTAGAAGATACAAGTAATGGTAAAGAACAACGTAACTCGCATGCTCGAGTCGCAGGGGATCCCTTTTCAGTCGTTCGAAATCCCTGCTGAGAAGCTCAGTGCATTAGAAGCGGCGGATTTTCTGGGTGTGGATCCGGTTTTGGTCTATAAGACGATCGTTGCTACTCGATCTGCAACAACAAAACCTGTCCTGGCACTCGTCTCAGCCCCTCGAGAGGTGGATTTGAAAGCCCTGGCACGTGCTCTTGGAGAGAAAAGGGTTTACCTCGCTTCACAGAAGCAGGCTGAGCAGTTGACCGGTTTACAGACGGGAGGTATATCCCCTCTGGCATTATTGAAGCACAATTTTCAAGTGGTGGTGGATGACACTGCCTACGCGCTGGAAGAAATTTATATATCCGGCGGTCAGCGGGGGCTCAATATTCGCCTGCCAACTGATGAACTGATCAAGCTAACCAACGCAAAAATTGCTGCAATCAGCAGATGAGATTATTGGTGAATTAATTCCTATTTTGTCTTGTTTGATTTCTACAATGATCATATAATTCAATTACAAGAATGTCGAGGGAGAAGGATATGAGTGAGCAATCCGAATGGAACGGGCCGATTATCCACTGCCAAGATGTGCATAAGTGGTTTGGCAATTTCGAAGCACTGCGGGGGATTTCGATGGAAGTCGAACAGGGGGAGGTTATTGTAATATTTGGCCCTTCTGGATCGGGTAAATCGACCTTCATCCGTACATTGAATCGGCTAGAGGAACACCAAAAGGGAAAAATCATCATCGATGGCATTGAATTGACCAAAGATGTGCACAATATCGAAGCTGTGCGTATGGAAATTGGGATGGTGTTTCAACAATTTAACCTGTTTCCTCATCTGACCGTGCTGGAAAACATCACCTTGGCACCTGAACAGGTGCGTAAAAGGTCAAAGTCGCAGGCAGAAGAAATTGGAATGCAGTTGCTAGATAGGGTCGGGATTCCGGAACAGGCTGAAAAATATCCCAACCAACTTTCCGGGGGTCAACAGCAGCGGGTGGCGATAGCCCGCGCTCTGGCGATGCAACCCAAGATCATGCTGTTCGACGAGCCAACTTCGGCATTAGATCCCGAGATGATTAAAGAAGTGCTAGACGTGATGATCGAATTAGCGGAATCAGGTATGACGATGCTGGTGGTATCCCATGAGATGGGATTTGCCAGAGGGGTTGCGGATCGGATGTATTTCTTCGATGAGGGGTTGATTGTGGAAACCGGAACGCCCACCGATATATTCCATAATCCGCAGGAGGACCGCACCAAGTTATTCCTGTCGCAGATATTGTCTCACTAATTATATTTCTTGATAATCCGAATATTGGGCTGTTTTAAAAGTATGTCACCTTGAATACTATCTAGTTTTATCCACCAAGGGCTGGGTCTTATTCAGAGAATAGATTCGAGACCTATAAGAGAAGCGTAGACTTGTTCTTCGGCATGTTGTACCTAATTTTGACACAATGCCTTGCCTTTAGTCTAATGGAATGAAACCCCGTCCTTGGTCGGACGGACCGAGGGCTTCTCCCTGGGCTGACAAACCGGGGGGAGGGATCTCAAATGGTGAAAATGAGATGCTTCACTGCCACTTCGACTACGCTCAGTGTATGGTTCAGGATGACAAATACCAGTTTATCGACAGCCCCAATTCATTTAATACATACCTCATTATTTTGAATCCTCTTTAGGGTGGAGACGAATTCACCTCAAGGTTTTATCTCACCGATGCGGTTCCCGTTCACACTGATCAGGGATTCTCTGCTGCTAAGAACACCAATAGGGATCTCTTCTGCAAAT
>DAOVCZ010000178.1 GCA_030669775.1 Chloroflexota bacterium
GGTTTGGATCCGGGGACTCGCTCGATCACCCCTTTGATTTCCAGATCCAGCTTGACCGTGGTCGTGTACCACGATACAGAACCAAGTCTTCTCAGTTCATCAGCGGAGATCTGTCCCTCTACCAGCTTAGGCAGCTTGCTGAACTCCACGCCTTGATCATCGGAGTGTACTACCGCCAGGATAGCGGTCCGAATGAGATCGTACTTCCACTTAGCAATCCGCGTCGGCTGTTTTCCCGGTGTTGGCGTCTCGCATATGACCTTGTCTTCTTTGGACATTACTATTTCTCCTTGTAGCAAATTCTCAGAGTGATGAGCCCACTGAGAATGGGATCTTGATCCGCAACTAGCCTCTCGATCATGCTCTCGTGGTATTCGGGTTCTGCGATTTTCGGATGATATACCTATTGCTCTCCGTATGGTTGCTGGAATGACAAGCCACAATTAATCAATGGGTTTCTTTACGTTGCTGGACTGCGTAGCTCACGATTTCTGGTTAATACTTCCACCTATAATTCACGGGAGATCTGGAGTGGACAAAAATGGGTATCTAGTTCTATGCGATAGAATTTGTTTATTTTGCTCTGGGAGGATTGCCATCATAACCATCTTGGGTTACACTCCTTATTGGAGTAACTAACTCCAGAATTTATCCAGATTCCTTAATCACAAGGTAATTATTTTATGGATTTTCCCCGTCTGGCGCGCAAAATCACATTTATCCTGTTCCTGGCGATGAGCCTTGGTTCGGCTGGCTTTATTGTCGCAGCGACGGTCAATACGATCGTCGGGGCAGAGATCAGCGGCAATCCGGCCTGGGCTGGCCTGCCAGCAGCAATGTTCACCTTAGGAACCGCCGTATCTGCTTTCTTATTAGGTTTCGCCATGGAGCGGTTCGGCCGGCGATTGGGGATGGTGATCGGCTTGGTGCTCGGTCTTTTCGGCACGATATTGGCCGCGGTAGCGATCGGGGTGATTTCCTTTCCGCTCTTTCTGGCCGGGATGGTTTTCAGCGGTGCTGCCCGTGCAGCGCTGCAGTTAGGACGGTTTGCAGCAGCAGAAGTTCACCCACCCGAGCAGCGGGGTCGGGCTATCTCAAATGTGGTGATTGGGGGCACTGTTGGCGCGGTTTTAGGTCCCTGGCTGGCAGGACCGATGGGGCAATGGGCACTTGGAGCTGGCTACAACGAGATGATCGGGCCTTACCTGGCTTCTTTCGTGCTGATTTCGCTGGCCGCGCTGGTGGTCTTCATCATGCTGCGTCCAGATCCGCGCGACCTGGGGCGGGAGGTGTCACGTTTATACCCAGATTCCGTTCCGGATGAAGATCAGGTCCGCACTATCTCTCAAATCATCCGCATCCCAGCGGCGGCAGTGGCGATTATAGCCATGGTCGTCAGCCAGGCGGTGATGGTCATGTTGATGGTCATTATTACCCTTTACATGAAAGACAACAACCACGAGCTGCTTGGTATTTCGCTGGTCATTTCCGCCCACACCTTCGGCATGTATGCATTTTCTATCTTCTCCGGACAGCTGGCTGACCGCTGGGGAAGAGGACAGGTGATCCTGGTCGGTGCATCCGGCTTAATATTGGCCTGCATTTTGGCTCCCATTTCCACAAATCTGGCTCCATTGGCTTTTTCCCTATTTTTGTTGGGATTAGGCTGGAATTTCTGCTATGTGGGCGGTTCATCTTTGTTAGCCGACCAGCTGAACAATTTGGAGCGCGCCAAGACCCAGGGTTTCAACGACTCTTTAATTGGGCTGGCGTCGGCGATCGGCAGCTTCACCAGCGGGTTGATCTTTGCTGCATCAGGATTTGGTGTGGTGGGTTTGGTTGGTGTCGGGCTGGCTATAATCCCTCTGGGGATGACTCTTTGGTGGCAAATGGGACAAAGGCGTCTGGCTACTTCCGCTTGAGAATTTTAGTTGAAATGCGAGTCTGAACTTAGCAAATCGGGTTGAGAGCATGGATCGAGGCATAAGTATGGAAGATACGACTCCTGTAACCAGAACGTTAGACGCATTGGGTATCCCCTACCGCTTCTTTCGCCACCCTGGTCAAGTTTCATCCCTGGAACAGGCCGCCCGTGAGCGAGGTCAAGACCCTGAGCAGATCATTCGCAGCATTGTCTTTCGCCTGGCAAAAGGGGACTACGTGATGGTGCTGGTCACTGGTCCAACGCAGATATCCTGGCCTGCATTGCGCGCTTACCTGGGACAATCACGCTTGACAATGGCGGAGAGATCAGAGATCCTTTCAAGAACGGGATATCCAATTGGCGCAGTTTCTCCCTTGGGGTTAGCTGATCCAATGCGCATATTAGTGGATCACAGCGTGCTCCAAGAAGGGGAAATCTCGATCGGATCTGGCGTACGCAACACTACCGTAATCCTCCGTGGTCCGGATCTGATGCAAGCCCTTGGTCCAGTGGAAGTGGATCAATTCATTCAAAGGGATACCGTTACCTAGAATAAGTCCATCGTCTGCGATGGGGGTAAGCAATTCCTTTCCCTTATCGAACAATCCTTGCCAATAACCTGGCGAGGATTGGTTTAATCTGCATTCAATCACACGTCATCCGATCGAGCTATAACTGTCCTAAAGATCTTTGAATGTAAACTATTTTGCCAAATAGATTATTTCATGCTAGGATAAAAGGAGAAATTTTTGCTTTTTCAGGTTTTTGATTTTTCCCGGAGGAGATGATGAAAGAAGATCAATCATCCCCATCGTCCCGTGCAAAATCGATCACGCTGCAACTCCTGGAGAAGCTCCTGTCTGCTGACGACGCGCAGGATGTTGGTGTTCGTCTTTGGGATGGTACGCTTTGGCCCGATGATCAACCTCGCCGGGGACCCACTTTTTCCCAACGCTATGTTTTCCCGGACGGGGAGTTAACCCCGATCAATGTCTCGCTACGGGCAGCTGAAGAAGCCGGATTTGAGGTACGGGATGTGGAGAGCCTGAGAGAGCATTATGCGCTTACTTTACGCCATTGGGTGCGCAGGCTGGAAGAATATCACCAGCAAGCTTTAGAATTCGTCTCTGAGCCAACCTACAGAGTATGGAGATTATTCATGTCCGCCTCTGCTTATGGTTTTTCCACAGGCAGTATAAATGTTTACCAATCCTTGTTGGTTAAGCAGAAGGAGGATGGCGGCAGCAATTTGCCTTTAACTCGCGCAGATTGGTATGGCTGATCTAGATTTACACTTGAAAGCAAATTGGGGTTTCGATCGATGGGAAAACTAGCGTTTGTACTGAGTGGCGGCGGCGCGCGCGGAGCTCTGCAGGTGGGTGCTTTGCGAGCTTTGCTTGAAGCGGGGATTCAACCTGATTTGATGGTCGGCACTTCGATCGGGGCAGTGAATGCTACACATCTTGCTGTCCAGGGAGTTAATTTAGACGGCGTGAGGAGACTCACTGATGCCTGGCAAGATGCGATCGAGGCAAACTTATTACCGGCGAACTATCTCACCCTGGCCTTGAGATCATTTGTCAATCTCTCGTTTGATTCAATTTATAAGCGCAACCGGGAATTCTATATCTCTCACGGTTTATCCCCTGACTATAGATTCAGTGATATCCACGAAGTGGAGCTGGTTTTGGTGGCGACTGATTTAAATTCAGGCGAACCGGTTCTGTATGGCCTGGACGAAGACCAATTCGTGCTGGATGGTTTGATGGCCTCCATCACCTTACCGCCCTGGATGCCGCCGCATGAGTGTGATGGGAGTCTGTTGATGGATGGGGGCGTGGTCAGCAATTTGCCTGTTGAACCAGCCTTGAAATTTGGAGCAACGGACATCATTGCTCTTGATTTAATCGATTTACGGGAACCACCAGTCCCCGGTCCAGGATTTGGTCAATTATTGACCAAGCTGCTGTTCACGGTGTCCAAACGGCAGGTAGAGATGGAGCTGTCGTTGGCCGAAAGCCGCCAGGTCCCCGTAAGGCGGGTCAACCTGTTGGGGAAGGAGCCGATCGCATTGTGGGATTTTCAACATACCATGGAACTGATCGAACAGGGATACCAGCTCACACAGAAGGAGATCATTGCCTGGGATGAGGCGCGTAAGCCTTTCTGGCGTGATTGGTTGGACAGGTTAAGAAAATGAAGCTCGGGGGGTGATCCGTGCCGCTGTACGTCACTATGATACCTGGGCTCGTGAAAGGGAAAGGGTATACGAGTTCAGCAAGGATGAGCGACAAATTACCTGCACCTGATTTTTGATGTGAGCGGTTGGTCTTTAGTCCTGGGAGCGATCACATTTATGGCCGGCTGGCTGATCTCCTTTCGGGATGTACCGGGGTACAACCCATATAATTACTTAAGCCAACCCATCGATCTCTATCTTGAATATGCGTTAACGATATTAGGACCTATCTCGTTTTTCCTCTTGTTGGTGGGCATGATCGGTTTATATCTCCAGTATGGAGATAAGACAAACAGTTTTGGTAAATTCAATCTGATCATAGGTGTCATTGGTGGGATTATCAGCCTCGGCGCAGCAATCGCACTGTTCTCCACAGAATCTGGTTGGTCCTGGTGGGCTTGGTTGGTTGGAACTTTCCTATATTACC
>DAOVCZ010000242.1 GCA_030669775.1 Chloroflexota bacterium
CCAGTTTCCCGGCTGGCGGCAGTGTCGATCGGTATCCCCATCAACGCTACAGTTCCGATAATGATCCCGGTATAGGCCGGCACACTGGCATCCACCGTCCCGAAGTTCCTGCCCCAGAATTCAGGGTCGGGTTCATTACCAAAAATGAAACCAAAAAGGAGGAGCAGTAATGCTGGATAAGCGAGCGAAAAGAAGAAAGCCACTGGTTCCCGCAGGTAGAGCTTGAACTGCATCTGAAAGAGTTTCCCTAAACCACGCA
Source organism: Chloroflexota bacterium (assembly GCA_030669775.1). Lineage (GTDB taxonomy): Bacteria > Chloroflexota > Anaerolineae > Anaerolineales > UBA4823 > PFL25. Next base: position 260 of record DAOVCZ010000242.1, read on the forward strand.
TGAATAAATCCTCCATCTTTCCTTTCTTGGAATTAAATATCAATTATCTATCTCTCGCCCGGTCAGCTTCAGGAAGACATCTTCCAGGTCAGCTTGCTCGGTTCGCAAATTTAGGAAAGGCACCCCATTTGTCTCGAGTGTAGTTACAACTGCACCGACCAAACCCGCCCCCTGTCCATAAACCAACACCTGATCTGCCTCCTGTTCTACCCGCTGGACTCCATCGATCACGCCAATTCGCGCCGCATCGAACACAGCAGCTGAGGACTCGCTGCCTCCATCCTTTTGTGCAGATCCTGTATGATCGTTCACTTGGAAGGCGATGCGTGTCGCCATTCCCAATTGGCTGACCAGATTAGCTGGCGTGTCCAGGGCGATGATCCGTCCATGATCGAGGATGGCCACCCGGTCGCACAACCGCTCTGCTTCATCCATGAAGTGCGTAGTGAGGAAAACTGTCGTGCCCTGCTCCCTGATACCGCGCACCAGGTCCCAGATGGCATGTCTGGCGCGTGGATCAAGCCCAGTAGTCAGCTCATCCAGGAAGACAAGCTCTGGCTGGTTGATCAACGCCAGCGCCACGAACAAACGCTGCTTTTGCCCACCAGAAAGCTGGCTAAAAAATGCCCGGCGTTTGTCTCCCAGCCCCAATCCTTCCAGCAGGGGGTGCCAGTCGCTGGGGTGGCGATAAAAAGAGGCGAACAAATCCAGCGCTTCTTCCACCCGCATGCGTCTGGGCAGGTTCGCGGACTGCAATTGGATACCCGTGCGCTCCCGCAGCTCGTAGGCCTCCTGCCAGGGGTCCAGATCCAACACTCTCACTTGGCCTTCATCCGGCTGCCTTAAACCTTCGATGCACTCGATTGTTGTGGTTTTTCCCGAACCGTTCGGGCCCACCATACCAAAAAGTTCCCCCGCCTCCACCTGGAAGGAAATTCCATCTACGGCTTTCACCGACTCATAGCGTTTGCGTAATCCTTTCACCATAATCGCTTTCCGCTCTTGACTCATCGTGTACTCCTTTCCTGATATCTGCTTTCATTATAGAGAACTGAAGGGAGGCTGTGAACCAACGAGGGATGGATTTTAAGCTAACCTGCAGGATGGTTTTGCGATCAACCGAATGGTTGACGCGCGCTGGAATTCTATACTGACCGGAGATGATAATTGTGTACCAAACTTAAATTGAATCTTTTCAACGAGAATATTTGACTTAGTCCATAGCTTAGTCTATAATCATTCATGGAGGTTCTTATGGAAAAAACTGTCAATATCCACGAAGCAAAAACCCACCTGTCAAAACTGCTGAAACGGGTTATGAGCGGGGAAAGGATTGTTATCGCCAAGGCGGGAAAACCGATTGCGGTGCTCTCTCCAATAGGTGAGGTTCCAGATAACCGCATCCCAGGCATGGACGCCGGAAAGTTGGTGATTTCCCCAGATTTTGACGCACCTTTGCCTGAGTTTGACCTATGAGAGCCATTCTCGATACCCATACTTTCTTGTGGTGGAATATGGACGATCCACATCTTTCAAATGCAGCGCGCGCGTTCATAAGAGATGGCACAAATGAGGTGTTGTTAAGCGCAGCCAGTGCTTGGGAGATCGCAATTAAGTGCGCTAGAGGTCGCCTGACATTACCGGAAGATCCTGGCGAGTATGTTGCAGACCGTATGGTTAAACACCATTTCCTACCATTACCGGTACAGATCAGCCACGCTCTGCAAGTGTTCAACTTGCCGGATGTCCATCAAGATCCCTTTGATCGTTTACTTGTAGCCCAAAGCCAATTGGAGGATATTCCAATTTTAACCGCAGACACTGTGATCCCTCAATATGGAGTGAGTATCATTTGGTGACAGGTGTCGTATCGCATGATTGAGATATCATTTGTGCCGTTTTTCTTGCAAGGCTACCTGGTCTTCTAATATATTGGTGGCAGTTGAACACCGCCGCGCTCACTCAACGAGCTGGTTTTTTGCCAGGGATCTAACCCCAACACAACAACTAATCTCCATCCGGTTGGCGAAGTCCTTTTGTGCATTCAGTGGTTGTGGTTGCCGCCGAACCATTCGAACCAACCAAACCGAAGATCTCGCCCGCCTTAACCTGGAAGGAAACCCCATACATAGCTGTCACTGCAGCCCTTTATTCCCACCCTTGCCCACAATTCGCTGCCCCTGTCGCTTGCATTCACAGGCAGATATTGCTACAATCACCCTAGATCAAGATGATGGTCGACAGGGGTTTCCTGTGAGAGCCTCCACTCGCGGGAGTGAGAAGGCCGGTTACGGCGGCGGAGTTTGTCCTGAGTGAACTCGAAGGGCTTGTCTGCTCGGCACTGGGGCTGCGGGTCAGCTTGGCGTTAGGCAGCACTTAACCATATTGATAAATCTGAGAAAATAAGAGAATTTTTAAATGATAAAGAAAAATATCATAAAACAAATCACAAACGGTGTATGCGCTGTGGGTTATTTATCAGTCCCTCTTTCTGAATATCTCAAAGTGCCAAGAGCGCCATTCTTCCAGGTTGTTGGAACAGGATTTCTAGTGCGTCCAACTACCGCAATAACAAATCGCCATGTAATAAATAGTCTACTTGTCCAACAATCAAATTTTGGCTTTCCATCAACCCAGTTCTTTTTGTCATTTATTGTCCCAGATGGCAAAGGTAATTTCCGAAATGCGGTACGCATGATCCGTCACTTTGCATCTCTAGATACATTGGATATTGGATTTGTGGAATTTAAGATTGTTTATGAGGAACACTTTAAAGATATCCATCCATTGAGTTTGGCATCAACTTTTAATTTCAAGCTCACAGAGGAAGTTGCAGTATGTGGCTACCCCTACGGATCTGAAATGCTCAAACGCGATTCAAAAATTTATCGCTGGGGTCCAGTATTCCAACAAGGTTCAATCTCAGCAATATCACCTTTTGATGGTGCGACAAATCCAGATGAAATCCTTCTTGATGTTCGCACAGCTGGTGGAATGAGTGGTGCTCCAATATTCCGACCCACAACAGGCGAAGTTATTGGTATTCATTATGCTGGTGTAGAAGCCACAACAGCATTAGGTTTACCGCTAATTCAGTCGTACGTTGATAACTGGCTTGAAACATATGATA
>DAOVCZ010000226.1 GCA_030669775.1 Chloroflexota bacterium
GATCAAGTGTAAATCCAATAAATGATTTTCGTGATGGTCCAAATAAAATCGGATATCCTAACTCACGAATTTCTGGAAGCAAATTGATCAATTCTAGGTTTTGTTCGACCGTTTTTCCAAAACCGATCCCGGGGTCCAGGATAATCATGTTATCCGGGATTCCAGCTGATCGAGCCAAATCAGTGCTGTCTATCAGCTCACGTTTGATATCTTCGAGCAAATCGTCATACGGAATCCCAACGTATCGCCCTCCCAATCTTTCTTTGATATCTGCATGAGCCCATGAACTCCTGTTATGCATCAATATTACTGGTGCTCCATAATCAGCGATAGTCGCAGCCATCTCGGGATCAGCATTCAGTCCCCAGACATCATTGACCATATGGGCTCCAGCTTCCAATGCTGCCCGGGCAACTTGATGTTTATAAGTGTCCACGGATATCGGCACATTAAATTCCCCAACCAATGCTTCGATGACAGGAATAACACGGCTCAGTTCTCCCTCGACATCAACTAAGGAAGCTCCTGGACGAGTGCTTTCTCCCCCCACATCCAAAATGTCAGCACCTGCTTCAACAAATCTCTGAGCCTGTCCTAATGCTGTATCAATTAAATATGCCGGTCCAAATTGCTCATTCTCCCCTCTCGAATCTGAGATTAAACCATCGCCAGAAAAGCTATCCGGTGTCAGGTTTAGGATGCCCATTAAATAGGTGCGTTTACCCCATTCGAATAAATGGTCTCCAATCAGCAGTTCGTGGCTATGCAACATGAATCAAAATCACCTCAATCATTAATCGATTGAGATTTACCATCAATAGATTTGGATCAGACGATTAAAGTCAAGGGCCGATCTAACCAGGTCTCTGATTCCTTAATATCCGTGAATATTTTGAGTTCAACTCCACCAGGGGTGGTCGAGGATGGAATCTTTTCAATCGCCTGGCGCACCTCATCGTTTTTCACCACGACCGCCAAACGAATATTACGTGCCGAGGGGTCTGAATTGACCTCAATTGCATAATCAATTGCTTCCTGTGTGATCTCGTGGACTTCACGTAAATCATAAAGGTTCGTGGTCAACCGGTCGGATTCCATTAGATGTTCACTGGCGAACTCATGCCAGTGAACCAGAGTTTCATGTGAGAAATCGGTGAAAGTGTAATGCATGCCACCATCAGGGCGTCGAATGACAGTGTACCCGATACCTGGGGTTGGTTCCCAGTTGAGTGGTTTTACGCTTTCTTGGGTCATGAGAACACCTCCTGTTCAATTAGGTTGATTCTACCAAATTTATTCATCCAATTCACCGCATCCTTCTGGAGGAACCCGAAAAATACCAAGGGTTTCCACTTTGGAGAGCAAATCCGAGACACTGTCTCCAAGTATCGGGTGCCGGAAATCCGGAGCTAAATCAGCTAAGGGCATTAACACAACTCCGCGCTCGGCCAGACGAGGATGGGGGATGATCAATGGAGGAGAATCAATCACCTCATCATCGTAATAAATTATGTCCAGATCGATTAACCGCGGCCCAAAACGAAATGTCTCCTGCCGACCGAGCTGCACTTCGATTTTCTTCATATGCTCCAGCAACGCGACTGGGGAAAGTTCCGTCTCAGCTTCTACGACTTGATTTAAGAACTGGGGTTGGTCTGAATAACCCCAAGGTGGAGTCTCATACACTGGGGAGCATTTCAGGGTATGGACTTCAGGTTCCAAAGCCTCAATCGCGGCTTGTAAATTTGCAGCCCGGTCACCTAAGTTCGATCCCAAGGCTATGAATACGAGATGCATACCCTATAATCTCTCGATGATAGTTGCTGTCGCCATTCCATGACCGATACACATGGTCTGCAATCCGAACCTGCCACCCGTGCGCTCCAATTCATGTAGCAATTTAGTCATCAAAACCGCACCCGTCACGCCTAGTGGATGTCCGAGCGCGATTGCGCCTCCATTTGGATTGACTCGCTGCATATCTGCTGTCAGTTCCTGCTCCCATGCCAACACGACAGATGCAAAAGCCTCGTTAATTTCTATCACATCCATATCATCCAGATCTAATCCGGCACGCTCTAAGATCTTTTTTGTGGCTGGAATCGGACCATCTAACATCAAGACAGGATCGGAACCAATAACGACGCGGGCTTCAATTCGAGCCCGGGGGATCAGGTTGTAACGTCCAATTATTTTTGGCGAGGCAATAACCAATGCTGCCGCTGCATCGCTAATCTGGCTGGAATTGCCCGCGGTGACCACGCCATCTGGTTTGAAGACCGGTTTTAAGGTGCGCATCTTCTCCCTGTCTGGCGGAATGCGAACACCTTCATCTTTGTCCACAATTTCATCACCACCAGGTGGGATAACAGGAATGATCTGACTCTCAAAGTATCCCTTTTCAATCGCTTTCATTGCTCGCCAATGACTCTGGTAGGCATAATCATCTAAAGAATCTCGTTCAATGGCCCATTTTTCTGCCATCATTTCAGCGCTGATCCCTTGGTGAACCATATCATAAGGAAAATCTTCCGGCCATTGTTCTGGCCAATCAGAACCGATCGGTTGGTGCGACATCATTTCGGTTCCACCAGCGATCACCAGGTCTGCATCCCCAGATAAGATCGCTTGAGCTGCAAAGTGGACTGCCTGCTGCCCTGAACCACACATGCGGTTAAGCGAAACTGCTGGTACACTAACTGGAAACCCTGCATTGAGGACCGTTAACCGGGCTATATTCGCCCCCTGATCACCGATCTGTGTAACACATCCCCAGATCACGTCATCGACAATATCTGATTCAATTCCAGCCCTGTCAAGCGCAGCAGTCATCACTATCGTCCCGATATCAACGGGAGTAAACCCAGCCAGAGAACCGTTAGGTTTGCCTACCCCGACTGGCGTACGTACTGCAGAAAGAATAAAAGCTTCGGACATACCTTAAATTTACCACGAACTTGTAGAAATGGATCTCTAGCTGCTGGAAATCCTGGTTGTCAAAAAAAGTCACCATGGCTACAATTAACCAAGATTTCCCAAATTTTTCCGAAAATGGAGTACAAAATGCCAAAAACCACATTTCATTTTCCGCGTGGTTTTCTCTGGGGTACCGCCACTTCCTCATACCAGGTGGAGGGCAATAATAAAAACAATAATTTCTGGGCATGGGAACAGCAGCCTGAGCGGATAATTAATGGCCATAAATCTGGTCTGGCTTGTGGTTGGTGGGGGGGACGCTGGCGAGAAGACTTCGAGCGGATTGGGGAAAGCGGACAAAACGCCCATCGTTTTTCCATCGAGTGGAGCCGTGTTCAACCCGCTCCAGAGAGATGGGATGAAGATGCGCTGGACCACTATCGGGAGATGCTGCAGCGGTTTCATGAGCTCGATATAACTCCCATGGTCACCTTGCATCACTTCTGCGATCCTATCTGGGTAAGTGAATTGGGTGGTTGGGAAAATGAAGCTATTGTCAGCTTATTTGAAGCCTACGTGGGGAAGACCGTCGAAGCACTTTCCGAATACACAAATTTGTGGATCACGATCAATGAACCGAACGTTTTGGTGGTGTTCGCGTATGTATTCGGTTTATTCCCCCCGGGTAAAAAGGACATAAGGTCCGTTGGGAAGGTTTATAC
>DAOVCZ010000064.1 GCA_030669775.1 Chloroflexota bacterium
TTGATTTTTGATTTGACCAAATCCCCGATCTACCTTGGGTATGTTGGCTTTGCTTACGGAGTGCCTTCCTGGTTGTTCATGCTTTACGGCGGTGCGCTCGCCGATCGCTTTCCGCGCCGTACTATCCTCCTGATCGCTCAAATCACGATGATGATCCTGGCTTTCGTCCTTGCGGGATTGACCTTCACTGGTTTAGTCCAGCCCGCGCATATCATCATCCTTGCTTTCCTCCTCGGTTGTGCAAACGCATTTGATGCACCCGCCCGGCAAGCTTTCGTTACCGAGCTCGTTGATCGCTCTAACCTGACAAATGCAATCGCGCTTAATTCTTCCATGATCAACATCGCCACAGTTGTCGGGCCAGCTGTTGCAGGGTTAACTTATGCTGCTTTTGGTCCCGCTTGGTGTTTCGCCATCAATGGCTTGACCTTCATCGCCGTAATTATCGCTTTGCTGTTAATGAAACTAGCTCCATTCAAACCCGTGGACAGGGGCGTTTCAATCCTTAAGGAGATCAGGGAAGGGCTCAGTTTCGTTGCCAGGAATCCCACTATCCGCACCATAATCATTAATCTAGGAATCCTCAGTCTCGCAGGACTTGGTTTTGTGACCCTGCTGCCAGTTTGGGCTGTGGATGTTCTTGGAGGTGATGCAACGACCAATGGTTACCTTCATACTGCTCGAGGTCTGGGTGCGCTCTCGGGGGCGCTATTAATTGCTGCGATCGGTCAAAACTACTCTAAAGGGAAATTATTTACCGTCGCAACATTCGTAATGCCGGTCTTCCTACTTTTATTTTCATTCACCAGGATTCTACCAACATCATTTATCACTCTTCTCGGCGCAGGTTGGGGATTTATGGTGATCATCAATCTCAGCAATACCCTGGTGCAGACGAATGTAACCGATGAACTGCGCGGCCGTGTGATGGGCATCTTCACATTTACCTTCTTTGGATTGATGCCGATTGGTTCCCTGATCAATGGCGCTATAGCAGACCAGATCGGTACACCATTGACAGTCCAGATCAATGCCTTGATTTTACTTGCTGCCGCGATTATTTTATTGTTACTTTTCCCTTTCATTCGGGCACAAGAGTGAGCAAATCAACTAATTGGCATGGGTCTTTGATGCAAACCTCATACACCTGGGATTATTCTTGAGAACTTTTATCCAATATTCATATCCTTCAATAAACGAAAAACGTGTATAATCAATGTTGACTTTACTAAGTTCTGCTTCGGAAGTGTTCAGTGACCGGTCAGGCTTACGTAATCTGGCTGGTCTTTTTATTTACCCGGTGAACGAATTTTACTTTCGGTAGAAGTGACTATATAAATTTGGGAATCCAGATTTCCCCCACGCGGAGAAGTTGTAACGATGACTAATGGTGCCTTAAAAGTAGGGGATAGTGTTGTAGTCAGCCTGGATTATGTGCTCATTCTTGATGACGATCGCGAAATCGATCGATCAGACAAAAATGAACCGATGGAATATTTGCATGGTTTCAACAACATAATCCCTGGTCTTGAAGAAGAACTTAACGGTATGACCGTTGGTGATGAGAAAGAAGTGGTTGTACAACCTGAATTAGGTTACGGAGAACGAGATCCCGATGGAATGACTGAATTCCCGCGTGACACTTTCCCGGGATCCCTGAATTTGGAAGTTGGGGAACCAGTGATGATGCGCGACAAGGATGGCGGCGAGTCATTACAGGCTTATGTTTCTGAGTTGCGCACAGATACGGTGCTGCTCGATTTTAATCATCCCCTGGCCGGTGAGACACTGCACTTCCATATTAGAATCGCTGGACTGCGGGAACCAACGAGTGAGGAATTAGCTCACGGTCATGTTCATCACCCTGACCATAAACATTGAGCTAGTCTTCCAGTTATATCTTATTTGGAGAGCGTCAAATGAACTTGTATTGTGGTAACTTAAATTGGCAAACTACCGAAGCTGATCTGCAAGCTGCTTTCGAAGCCTATGGCGAGGTGAGTTCTGTCACGATCATTAAAGATAAATATACTGGCCAATCTCGTGGTTTTGGCTTTGTCGAAATGCCCAATGACAGCGAGGGCCAAGCTGCTATAGAAGGATTGAACGGTAAGGAAATTGATGGCCGTACCCTTAAAGTAGATATGGCTCGTCCACGCGACGATACACGCGATCGCGGTGGTCGCAATTATTGATCGATCCCAGTTTCATCTCGATCACTTGAGAATATATAACTTTTCTCCGTTTAACATTTTCTAGAGAGAAATTCGCACGAAATTACAAATCATGTAGCCAGAGCAACCCTCTGATCAGGTTGCTCTGGTTTGTTTTCCCTGGCTTGGAGGCAAATGAATTGGCGAATTGAAATATTGGTCTTTTCCTCATGAAATAGATTCATAATACTCATCCTTCCCATCTTTGATCAGGTTGCAGATTTCCGAAAACTATCTATGATGTGTAACAATCCGTTCGTAAATACGTTCTTAATTAAAATGAATTCTGACAATATTGCAAGGATCTCGCTTTTCCGTTCCAATTATCAATATCGGGTGGGATGTAATATCAACCTCAATTTCTAGTGCCCTTGACAATGAAAGGATTAAAACAGCCTCAATGAAGCATGGGTTACTCCTGTTAGCCTTTCTCCTTATACTCGTAGCTTGTTCTCCTCCTTTGGATTCCCAATCTCTTTCCCAATTCCAAACTGATGGTAATTCCACCGAATTAAACAACGAACAAAAAGAATCCCTTGACACCCTTACCCAGTCCTCATTAGCAGACCAGTTTCAATCATTATTTATCGATCTAAACCAGGTAAAAATAGTAGATAGCAGTCAGGTTGAATGGTCTGATACATGTTTGGGGGTCGAGCAACCCGGAGTTGATTGTCTTCCCCAGTCTACCCAGGGATACCGGGTAGTCTTGGAGACCAATGGCCTTCAGTTTGAGGTTCACGCTGACCATGTCGGCGGTCAAGTCAAACCTGCTACCCTTGGCTTACGATGGACAAGAGAGTGTGGCGAAGATGGGTTATGCGATCGTTTACTTATCTATCTGCCTGATTCTGCACATGCCTGTTGGTTCCAATCAGGGGAAATGAACACTGCTTCTGTTAACCTGCAAGAAATTCTCTCACCCGAAGAATACGAACAATTAATCGATGCACTGAGGAATTTTAGCGAGAACACAGTCAATCTACCATCCTCGGATGCGACTGAACCGGTTATGGTCACTCTGACATTCTACGGACAAGGTAATACTTTCCCGACGTCCGATGATCAACAATCCTTGTTAGCTTTGGCTGAGAATATTTTCGCACGTATCACCCCCTAATTTCCTTAATTTCCCATTGGAATTCATCAACGCGTAATTTCTTAAGGGGGGGTTCAGGTCTTTAATCCAGCCTTAAAGACTGGCTTCTCGAATTGGAACAGTCTTAGATTTTAATCGAAACGATAAAGTTTTTTCGCCTTGATGATCTGGTACACGCCATCAGGCAAGAAATATCTAACTGGTTCTCCAAGTCTCAGTCTTTTGCGAATAAGACTGCCAGATATCTCCAGCAAAGGTGCTTCAACCCATTTCACCTTGCTGCTCAGGTCCGGGATCAAGCGCTCCAGCTCAGACATATTGATTTCAGCTCCTGGTCTGCGCATGACGCCAATCTCTTTACAGTTTGATAGTAGTTCATCGGGTTTTTCCCATTGTGGCAAATCGCGTAGTGAATCTCCACCCACTAGAAATACGATATCATCCGCAGGATAACGCTCGCCAAGAATTCGTAGGGTATCAAAGGTGTAGTGCGGCGCAGCCCGATCGATATCCACCCGGGAAATTTCGAATTTTGAATTATCCACCAGCGCGGCTTCAAGTAATTCAAAGCGTTGCTTCCATGGTGATATTTTCACATCCGGTTTCAGTGGGGAAACTGGTGTCAGCACCCACAGAATCCACTCAAGCTCCAGCTGAAAGCACGCCTCCTCAGCCAGGATCAGGTGTGCCAGATGTGGTGGATCGAAAGTACCACCAAATACACCAATCCTCATAATTAACCACCTGGGGAATGCAGGTTTGTCTTATGTATCACTCTATACTCAATCGGAAAATGTTAATCCGACCATTCAAGCTCGTACTCTCCAATGAACACAGTATCACCTTCTTCAGCGCCTAAAGATCGTAATTCATCCTCAACCCCAAGCGATTGCAAAATCCGCTGAAAACGTCTCACAGACTGGTCATATTCCCAATAAGTCATTGCTGCAGCCCGTTCAATCGCTTCTCCTTGAACTCGCCACCCATTGTCTTCCCTGAGGACGCTGAATTCTTGCGGATCAGAATCCAGACGATATACGGGTAATTCGTCGACTTCCACTGGAGGTGGTGCTTTGGTCAGAAGTTGGGCAGCCTTGTACAATAATTCCCGCACGTTCGTTCTGGTGAGCGCCGATATCGCCATCGGCTTGATTGATTTCCCTGCACCTTTTTTTATCAATTGTTTTTTTAATTCAGGCCAGCGATCATTTGCCTCTGGCATGTCAATTTTATTGAATGCCACGATCTGAGGTCTATCCTCCAATTGTGGATCATACAGCGCCAGTTCGCTGTTTATTTGCGCATAATCCAGCAATGGGTCATCAGCTAACCCATCCAAGATGTGGATCAACACCCGGGTCCGTTGAATATGGCGTAAGAATTCGTGACCTAAGCCAATTCCCAGATGCGCCCCTTCGATAAGCCCGGGGATATCCGCCAGAATTAAGGTAACTTCTTCATCTAAGATCGCCACACCCAGATTTGGTTCTAAGGTGGTAAAAGGATAGGGGGCAATTTTCGGTTTGGCGTTAGTCACTGCTGCCAGCAAGGTCGATTTTCCAGCATTTGGAACTCCGACGATACCAATATCAGCAATAAGACGCAGCTCCAGACGTAAATGACGTTCCTTTGCCGGCTCTCCTTTTTCCGCAATGCGTGGAGCTCGATTGCGCGAGTTTGCGAAGCGTGCATTTCCCCGTCCACCTCGCCCGCCGGGAGAGATAACGATTTGTTCTCCGGGAGAGACTAAATCACCAACCATATCTCCTGTCCCTTCATCGTAAACCCTCGTGCCAGGAGGTACATAAATGACCAGTTTCTCACCAGATCGACCTGTTTTGTTATTTCCCCCACCTTTCTTTCCATTCTCGGCATTAAATTTATGCTGGCGTTGAAAAGCAGCTAAGGTATTCAGGGTTGCTTTCACTTCCAGAAGCACATCACCACCACGTCCACCATCTCCGCCATCCGGACCTCCCAGGGGGACATATTTTTCACGCCGGAAATGGACAATTCCATCCCCACCTTTGCCTGATATCACCTTGATCCGTGCTTCATCAATAAACATGATCTACTAAGCCCAATTCCGATTACACAACGGTCAAATCGCGCTCGATTATACCAGCCTACTGCTATTTATCTTGAATTACCATCCATGGAGGTAAGCAACTTTTTCTCTCCAACTCGTACCATAATTGTACAAATATTGTGTTATCATTGTGTGAGTTTGCACAAACTGCGAATAATAGGGAAACTCGATAGTTAAACATTCTAAGGAGGCAACATGCCAGAGAAGATCATCCCAGATATTGTCGTTGGTCGTTTACCAATTTACCTGCGTGCATTACCGCGTATGCTCGAAGAAAAACGCCGGGTAACCTCATCCCAGGAATTAGGTGAACGACTGGGCATTTCAGCGGCTCAAATTCGCAAAGATTTATCCCAGTTTGGTGAATTTGGCAAACAAGGTACGGGATATTCGATTGATTATCTTGCTGAACAGATCCGCCAAATCTTACATGTCGACCGAGTCTGGGACATGGCAGTTGTCGGCGTCGGGGATATCGGCTCAGCAGTTGCTCGCTATCAAGGGTTTTCACATCGAGGGTTACGTGTTGCTATGATTTTCGATAGCGATCCTGCGAAGATAGCCACTCAGGAAAGCTCATTTACAGTGAAGGATACCAAGACCATAAAGGAATCCATTCATGAGGCTGGCATCCAGGTTGCGATGATCGCCACACCGAGTCAAGTTGCCCAGGAAGTCGCTGAAGAACTTGTTTCGGCGGGTGTGAAAGCCATCTTAAACTATGCCCCGATCAATCTCACTGTCCCGGAAAATGTTCGCGTGCAGTATATTGATCCCGCGATTCACCTGCAGCGGATGACTTATTATCTCTAGTTTGCATCATTGTTCTTCAATAATTGATAACAATCCTTTTAGATCAAAAAAGTCTCTGGATTTATCCAGGGACTTTGTCTATTTGGCTATACGAAAATCAAGGATTATCTTATAACTTCTTCTTTAATTCTTGTTTTTCTATCATACCAGAGGTAAATTACGCTTTATCTTCGGGTAAACGTTCGCATCGAGTGCGATCGCAGCTCCCTCTGCGATACAGGTTAAGGGATTATCAACCAGATATGCCGGCACCCCTAGCTCCTTAGTCATTAAACGATCAATTCCCGGAAGTGAAGCCCCTCCACCACAGATCGCCACACCTCGGTCGATAATGTCGGAGACCAGCTCCGGTGGAGTCTTCTCTAATACTTTTCGGGCTGTTTCCACAAATCTCTTTAACGGGTCTGTTAGCGCTTCAAGAATATCATCGTTCGTTAGGTTAAGGGAGCGTGGTAATCCGCTTACTTGATCTTGAGCCTGGATCTCAATACTTCTCTCCTCTTCTTGACGGACAGCAGTCCCAAGATTGAGTTTAACCCGTTCCGCAGTTGCTGAGCCAATGATCAACCCGTACTTCTTGCGCACGTGGGAGATGATCGCTTCATCCAAATGCATTCCCCCAACCCTCAGCGATTCTGCAGCCACGATGCCGTACATCGCCAGGACAGCCGCCTGGGTTGTCCCTGCACCTAAACATAAAACCATGTTCCCTGAAGGAGTTCCAATAGGCAGATCCATACCCAATGCAGCAGCAAATGGCTGCTGCACTAAAAACGCCTCTCTGGTCCCCGCCTGCAAAATCGCTTCATGTACCGCGCGACTCTCGACGCTGGTCACTCCTAAGGGGACCGTTATCATCACCTTTGGTCGAAAAAAACGGTTCGATCCGCTGACCTTGCGGATAAAGTATTCAAGCAGTTTCTCAGTGATTTCGTAATCAGCGATCACACCGTTTTGCATCGGCCGAGCGACCTCGATCGATTCTGGCACTCTGCCCAGCATATTTTGAGCTTCTTCTCCCACAGAAACGATCTTTTGCTCGTCAACAGCTATGGCAACAACGGTCGGTTCTTCCAGCAGCAGCTTATCACCCGCCACAATACGGGTATACATTGTGCCGAGATCAATCCCCAGATCTTTTGAAAAAACAGCCATAGCCTAATCGGTTTCGGTCTGGCTCATTGTTGGCATCCGACTTCGCTTCCCACCTCTGAACCGGCGAACAGCTTCCAATCTTAAATTCGATCGCCTGAGAGCGGCCTCCAATTTAAGGTATGAATCTGTATCCCCCGGTGGACCCTCTTTGAGTAAATCTTCCGCTCTCTTTCTGGCTTCCTCCGCCCGGGAGACGTCTATTTCCGCCACGTTTTCCGCGCTATCTGCCAGCACCGTGATTAAATCAGGCTGCACCTCAACAACCCCTCCTGCTACAGTGAAGACCTCTTCCTCACCTTTCTGGCGAACTTTAAGAATACCAAATTTTAAGGTTGAAAGCAGTGGTGCATGGTTTGGTAAGATCCCCATTTCCCCGGCCGTGCCGGGGATAACCACGATGTCCGCATCCCCTTCCCATACCATGCGGTCTTGCGAGACAATTTCACATCGAATTGGCATTGGATCCTCTTATGCAGAAAGCGCTGCAGCTTTTTCAACCGCTTCGTCGATTGTTCCAACCATCATGAAAGCCTGCTCTGGTAGATCGTCATGCATCCCATCCAGGATCTCGCGGAAACCGCGTACCGTCTCCTTGAGGGTGACATATCGACCTTCCAAACCAGTGAATTGCTGGGCGACAAACATTGGCTGAGAGAAGAATCGTTCGATCTTGCGTGCTCGAGATACGATCAATTTATCATCTTCGCTTAACTCGTCCACACCCAGGATGGCGATGATATCCTGCAGGTCTTTATAACGCTGGAGAACCAACTGGACTTCTCTTGCGGTCTCATAGTGATCTTCACCGACGACCATCGGATCCAGAATTCGGGATGTTGAAGCTAATGGATCCACAGCCGGGTAAATTCCCTTTTCCACGATCGACCGCTCCAGAGCGATTGTTGCATCCAGGTGGGTGAACGTGGCGACAGGTGCCGGATCTGAATAATCATCCGCAGGTACATATACCGCCTGCATCGAAGTAATCGATCCTAGCCGCGTGGAAGTGATCCGTTCCTGTAGTTCTCCCATTTCCGTTGCCAGGGTTGGCTGATAACCTACTGCAGATGGCATGCGACCCAGCAATGCAGAGACCTCTGAGCCCGACATGCTGAAGCGGTAGATATTATCAATGAACAAAAGCACATCGCGACCCTGGTCTCGGAAATACTCCGACATCGATAGAGCTGACAGGGCAACACGCAGCCGCACACCAGGTGGCTCATTCATCTGACCGTATACCATCACTGTATCTTTCATCACGCCAGATTCAAGCATTTCGCGCAGCAGCTGCGTCCCTTCTCGGGTTCGCTCACCAACTCCCGCAAACACAGAATTTCCTTGGTGAACGGTAGCAATGGAGCGAATCAATTCCTGAATAATGATCGTTTTACCTACACCGGCTCCACCGAAGATGCCGGTTTTGCCGCCTTTCGTGAAGGGGGCGATCAGGTCAATCACCTTCAATCCAGTCTCAAATAGTTCAACTCGCGTGGATTGTTCGG
>DAOVCZ010000228.1 GCA_030669775.1 Chloroflexota bacterium
GAGGCTGATTGAGATGAAACGAGAACCTTTGTCACACGATAGAGTCTTTCAGGACAATGACTTTGCTGAAAGGTACGCAAGGCAGCATTGGAAAATGGCTGAGAAATTCGGCCAGGAATATGCGCAGAAATTGGCATCCCAGGGATTCGATCAGGGAAAAATTATTGATGTTGGTTGTGGGTTTGGGGCGACGAATCTGGTTCTCGCTGAACGATTCGTCGAGAGCGAGATTGTAGGTATCGATCTATCCGAACTGCTTCTGGAATTGGCAAGGGAAGCGGCTGCCGAGGCAAATCTTGGCGGGCGAATTCGGTTTGAAAAAGCGGATGTACATCAAATACCTTACCCGGACGATACATTTGATGTTGTCCTCAATATCAATATGGTGCACTTGGTTGATAACCCAGTCCAGATGTTGAATGAGGTCGAACGGATATTGATCCCGGGTGGGTTCCTGTATATCGCTGACCTGAGAAGATCTTTCCTGGGTCTGTTCGAGGCTGAGATTCGCTCAGGATTAACAATTGCAGAAGCGAGGGAAGTGTTCGACCAAAGTGAGATCAGGACAGGAGATCTCACCTGGAGTGTGCTGTGGTGGAAATTTGAGGCCAGGAGCTGATTATAGAAGGAGTAGAGGAAGTCATTAAGAATTCCCAGAGGTTTATGAGGCAAGGCTGGAACGACCGGATGAGTTGGTCAAGACAGAGGTCAGAAACCTGACCCATTCGAATTAATGGTTCTCGATCTTAATCGATCTACTCTTCACATGCAGCTTCAACAATTTCTCAAGCTTGACCGAACAAAGAAAGCATTCCCATTGGATTAATACTCAACATCATCCTGGCGAATTTGGCATGCACCCAGGCCAACCCGTTGGTGATGTGCAAAGTCGCCGGCCATAATAATAGACCGATCACAACGCAGAGCAGGGCATCGCTCAGGCTGTCGATCTGCCAAACTGGCAAACCTAGCCCAAAGGATATACCTGCTGGGAAATACGCCACGGAGTTATACGTGAATGGCATGCTCAGGAATGCCAGCGTCAAGGAGACCAACGTGATCAGGATCACGAATGTGGCGATCCCAAGTGGGAATTTCATCAGCAGATAGAGCAAGCTCTTCCAGGTAACCGGATTTGTGAAATATCCTTTGTAGCGCATCCACAGGTCATCACTTGAGCTGGTTGGGCGAGTCATCTCCGGCACATCTTCCTTCAGCAGGTTGATAGCCATAAAACGTTCGAATCTAGCGAGCAGCCACCAGCCAATGCCTGCCAGCAGCAGAATGGGGATACCCACCCAAATAATCGCTAAGGAAATTCCTGTGGAAATCCCGGAAACCAGGAAAACGAAGTAAAAAACCCCGAGGGGAAAGGCAGCCCCCAAATAGATCAGGTTGAGGTATGCTTGTCCATTGCCCATAACCCTGAAAAATTGACCTACGGCTTGATTGGGATTATTCATTACAGTACTCCTTACATCAAATGAACGCTTGTAAAAAGTTTTTTTTGCAGAGTGCGAAACCTTCTTGAATGATCAACTACACTGAGACGAAAAAGACTAGTAAAGTCACACCCAGGATGAAGGATATTAGTACTGCTAAGATTACGATGGTCAGGACCATTAACCACTTGGTTTTCCTGTAGGCTTTCATTTTATCCTCCTCAGTTAGTGGAACAGGAATATCTCCCGGCAATTCCAATGCAGCTGATTGCTTTGCGAGGTTAGCGAGTTCCTTGTCGGTTTCCAGATATTCCTCAATAAGGGTCCGCGTATCTTCACTCACTTCATTAGCCAAATACAAAGGCAATAAATCGAGAATAACATTCCTTGTGATGTCCATAATTAATAAACCTCCTTGTCGACGCGAGTAGCGAGCAACTTCTTGCGAACGCGATGAACCTTTACTTTGGTTGCTGTGAGGGAAAGTTCCAGGACGCGGGCAATTTCGGCATAAGATAGTTCGTGCTGTACGCGCAACAAAAAAGCCGCACGGTCAATCTCTGGTAAAGTCATTAGAACTCTCCTAACTCTCAGTAATTCGAGTTGAGATTCAACCATTTCGTCCAGTTCAGGAGCAGGGTCGGGATAAACATCGTTTAGTGCAACCTGATTCTTTCTCTTTCTCAGCATTTCTAGATAAACATTACGAGCGATAGCGAAAAGATATGCCTTTAAGGTTTCAGTGCGAATGGTGCTGAAGCGTACCCAAACGCGGATAAATGTCTCAGAGGTGATATCTTCAGCCTCGAAACTGTCTCCTGAAAGCCAATGTGCAAATCGGTAAACTTCAATTGCGTAGTCATCGTATAAGTCTTGGAAGTTGAGCATCAGGCTCCTCTATCTATAATTTACATAACAAAGCGAAAAGTTACAACTACTTTCAAAGGTATTTTCGAATGATGCGCTCAATCGGTATTCGTTAGCTAGTCAATCAGGAGTGAACAGATAAGTTTCATCTGACCAATAAACTGTACAATTTTATTGAAATCCAAGCGCTTGTTGAGCATAACCGAACTCTTCGAAAGAGATTCTATGGGAAAATGAGGATGTCCTGAAAGCCTGGGGATCAAAGGCAAGGAATATGGTTCAAACGGGGAAAAGCGAAAGCGTATGCGAAATAATTCAGATTTATTGATATAAAAGGAAACTTAATACCTTTACTAGTGTTGATCCAAGCATAGGTATCCATTTAAGGAGGTGTTTTGAGATGACAGAAAAGAGCTTCAAGATATATGGCTATCGATGGATTGTCTTGGTAGTGTTTATGGGGGTGATCGCTGCCAACCAGCTGGCATGGATCACCTTTGCCCCGATCACCAGTGTTGCGGCGACATATTTCGGGGTTTCCGATCTCAGCATCGGCTTGTTATCGATGAGCTTTATGATCGTCTATATCTTCGTTTCGATCCCGGCTTCTTGGACGATTGATACCTATGGCTTTAAAGTGGCGGTTGGCATTGGTGCAGTCCTAACCGGCGTTTTTGGCTTGACCCGGGGCCTGGCAGCAGACAATTACACCCTGGTGCTCATCTCTCAAATCGGCATCGCCATTGGACAGCCATTTATCCTGAATTCCTTGACAAAGGTAGCCGCTCGCTGGTATCCCATCCAGGAACGGGGGACGGCTACAGGTTTGGGATCATTAGCGATGTACATGGGAATTGTATTTGGGATGATGCTGACCCCTTACCTGGTTCTGCGGTCAAATATCAACAGCATGCTGCTCGTTTATGGTGTTGCAGCACTGATCGCAGGGGCATTATTCTTGATCTTTGCCAGGGAGCACCCACCGACGCCGGCCAGCCCACCTGGATTGGAAGAGAGATCTTTGGTTTTCGATGGTCTCAAGCAAATGATCCGCATGCGGGATTTCATCTTGCTGATGGCGATCTTCTTTATCGGATTGGGAGTCTTTAACAGCGTGACGACCTGGATCGAAGATATTCTCAGACCAAGAGGCTTTTCGATCCTGCAGGCTGGAGTGATCGGAGGTTTGATGGTCATAGGAGGCATCCTGGGTGCAGTTGTTTTACCAGCTCTCTCCGACCACTTCCGGAAAAGAGTGCCCTTTATCATCCTAGCTTTGGCTGCCGCTACACTTGGTCTGGTGGGCATCGCTTTCG
>DAOVCZ010000069.1 GCA_030669775.1 Chloroflexota bacterium
GCCTAATTTCCTTATGGTTGCTCACCCAGGACCACATCGAATGTGATTAATGTTCCATCCCGGAGGATTGTCAAGGATACCTGCTCTCCTGGACCAACCTCTTGAAAGTAGACCGCTAATTCTTGGACTGTGGCGATATCATTTCCATCAGCGCTTACAATCACATCGCCACCGATTAGGATCTCTTCACCATTGATTGTCACCGGTGTTTCACTGCCGATCAATCCAGCCTTTTCAGCTGGACTTTCCGGCTGGACCTCTACGACCAGAACTCCTTGTTGATCAGCAGATAACGTCATCTCTTCAGTGATCTCTGGGGTCAACGGTAAGCCCATTATGCCTAACCAAGCACGCTCACTAGCTTCACCGGGTGGAGTCACAATCTGGGCTCTCTCAGCAGGTCTCGCTTCAAGAGTCACCGTGACCTCAAGCAAATTCTCATCACGCAATACGGTCAACACAACCTGCTGCCCAACTACAGCATTTGCGGAGAGGTAGGCGATTAGATCGTCCATATCTTCCACAATTTCTCCATCAATGGCCGTGATTACATCGCCACCGGCTTGCATATCCAATCCATCGATCGACATCTGGTTGTCGCTGCCAAGTAAACCTGCTTTTTCAGCTGGTCCATCTGGGGTGACTGCTGCTACCATTGCACCACGCTGGTCCTTCTCAAGGTCCATCGCTGCGGCTAAATCGGGGAAGAGTGAAATACCACTTATTCCCAGGTAAGGATGGGCATAATTGCCATTTTCTATCAGCTCTGGAACCACTCGATCAACGATTGACGAAGGGATCACAAATCCAATCCCTGCGTTGGCACGCACTGGTGACTCGATCGCCGCGGTTACGCCGATCACTTCACCTTTATCATTCAGTAACACACCACCAGAATTTCCTGGGTTGATCGGCGCATCGGTCTGGATCACATTCGGTATGCTGTAAATTAGACCACCAGCTAGTCCATCGCTGGCAGGCAAGGAACGACCCAATGCGCTCACGATGCCAACAGTCATAGTGCCTTCCAACCCAAACGGATTGCCGATTGCAATCGCCAGCTGCCCAACGCGCAGCAGTTCAGAATCTCCCATTTGCACCGGTTGCAGCTGATCTGCAGGTAAATCAACTCGGATCACAGCCAGATCGCTGTCCGGGTCGGCACCAACCAGCTCTGCGGTAACAACAGTCTCATCTGAGAAAGTGACTTCGATTTTCTCAGCACCATCTACAACATGGTTGTTGGTGACAATATTTCCCTGGGTATCCCAAACAAAACCTGAACCCAGACCACGGTTGAGTGGTGGTTGGAATTCAGGAGCATCCGGAATTTGGGGTAGGTTAGGGAATAAATCCGGCATATCGGGCAACTGCACTGAACTGGGGAGAGCCTGACCGACCACTCGAATATTCACCACAGATGGATTTACTCGTTCATAAATATTGATCAGTGTACTCTCATACGCGGCCAACAATCCTGGTTCGATGGGAGCAATGGGTGGCTGCTCAGCTTGTGCAGGCTGATCGGCTTCATTCTGTTCAGTTGTGTTGTCTTTAATAACATCATTGATTACATTAGAAGCTTCTGCAGGCAGCGCTGCCAGGGTAGGACTGCAGGCCGCAGCAAATAATGCAATCAATAGAAAAATAACCGGTAAGGTTCGAATTTTCTTCTGCATGTTCACCTCAATATTAAAAAAAGAAACCATTACGATGGCATAAAGATACCCTGTCTTTCCTCCTGGGTCTTTAAAAATAGCTTGTGTTAAGCTTAAGGTCAGCTTAAGGGGTAAATAGCTAGACAATCCAACTAAAAGTAAATCGCTTGATATCTATTTAGATTTTAGGATTACGATTTTGGTAACCAGATTGTGAACTGGCTTCCACCATTTGGCGTGCTTTGTAATTCGATTTCTCCGCCATGAGCATGGAGAATATCCCGGGCGATACTTAGACCTAATCCCATACCCTGTCTGATCTTACGACCTTGATCTCCGCGATAGAAAGGTTCAAATACCAGTTCCTGCTCTTCTCTAGCTATTCCGGGACCCGTATCAACGAACCTGATCCAAACTTGTTCTTCGGCTGTATCTACTGAAACGGATATCGAACCCCCGCCAGGCGTATATTTAACGGCATTACTGGCCAGATTGCCAATCACTTGCCCCATTCGGATTGGATCGGCAGAAATATGTAAAGTACCTGTGGGATATTCTTCCGTCCAATGGATTTGTTTCCCCCCAGCAGCCTGCTTCCAGGGCAACAGCACCTTAGGCAACCAATCGTTCACGACCAAATCTTCTTTGTTTAGCTCCAGGGTGCCAATCACCTCATCATGCAGGTGGGCTAACTCCTCAAGGACATGCTGCATCCCGTCCGCCTCTTCATCCATTCCTTTTGTCAGCTCGATCAATAGCTGGGGGTCTCGATCAGCTCCTCTAAGGATCGATTGTATTCCCGATCGCATCGCTCCCAATGGCCGCCCGAGTTCGTGTACTAAATTAGCCAGGAGATGGCGTCGCGCGGCTTCCAGCTCCTCGAGACGTTCAACAAGGTAGTTTACAGACCTCGAAAGTTCCCGGATTTCATCTGGTCCTTCTTCCGGCAAAATCTCATCCCTCTCCCCTTGGGCGACACCGTAAATTGCGCTCGTCACCTGTCTGATCGGATTACCGATATTCAATCCCAAGATCGATCCCAAAGTAGTGCCCACAAGAAGACCAATGATCAAAACGACAGTGATCAGGTTCCTCAATCGTGACAGAAATTGATAAAGCGCTGCGCTGCGGTAGCTCACCCGCACAACTCCGATCACATCCTCTTGCGGTGTGGTCACTGGAGAAAAAACATCAACCAGTACATCTCGCAAGCGAAAGATTGAGTAATTAGTAAGCACAACCTCTTCCCCCTCCGTGGCTTGAGATAAACCATCTGTTTGCAACACCTTCCCAAATTGATCCGTGTCACTGCTGTCACTGGAGAATAATAATCTACCATTTTCATCCAGGAACATAACCCGAATTGCTGGATCTATCTCCACTCGATTGAGCATGTTGCTGACAATCACTGGGTTGCCAAAAAGTTGGAACTCGGCCCGGCTCAGCTCTGCCAGATACCTGGCATCCTGGGAAAGATTTTCGGCAATGGAGGGCAGCAGAAATTGTGTTTCCAGCACAAAAAATAAAGCAATTGCAGCCAATGGAATCGTCACCAAAATTGGCAGAATGTGGCTGAAGATCAAGCGATTGCGAAGCGAGCGAATCACCCTGACTCCTGAGGTTCAAATTTATAACCTTTTCCACGCACCGTCAAAATGCGCTGTGGATGGTTCGGTGTATGTTCAATTTTTTCTCTCAACCAGCGAATATGCACATAGACCACCTGAGGTTGCCCCATGTACTCCGCACCCCAAACCCGCGCTAAAAGATCCTCAACTGTAATCACTCGCTTTGGCTCTGATGCCAGTGTATACAGCAGGTCAAACTCACGTGGCGCCAAATCTACCTGCTTGCCAGCTACTCTTACCGAATGTGCATTGGCATCGATCTCGATATCTCCGACCACTAAAACAGACTGTTCAGGGGAAGGTAATGCTGGATTTGTGACTCTGCGCAATACTGCTTTAATCCGTGCCTGGAGCACGTCCACATCAAATGGTTTGGTAACATAATCATCCGCACCTAACTCCAAACCAACCACCTCATCCAACTCCCGGCGACGAGCAGTGAGAAAAATCACCGGCAATTCGAACTGCTCTTTGAATAACCGCAGCGCGTCTAAGCCGTCCATTCCCGGCAGACCAATATCAAGAAGCACCAAATCAGGTGGGGTCAGCTGTAAAACTTCGAGGCCATCCTCAGCACTTGCGGCTGTGTTCACCTCATATCCAGCTTGCTCTAAGTTGAACGCCAGGCTGCGTCGTAGAAGTTCATCGTCATCAACGATCAAAATTCGTTTCGCCATAGAAAATCTCCATGGGATTGTAACGCATACTGGCTTATCTTATGTCGTTTTCCAAAGTGATTGTTTTCTCACCATAAATTCCAAATTTCTCGGTGATAAAATCCCCCGTCTCTATGAATTTACCTTATCACAAATGGGTGCTTGATCTCAGCTGTTAACAATTGATCTTAAGCTGTCGTGAAAATCGATCGGAATTTAATTATTCATCCATCACTGGAGTTGGTTCTGATTACTCCTGGACTTCATCCTGGGAGGAAAGTGCACTTGTCGATGAAGCATAAGCGATCTTCTGTTTGCGGATGCTCCACAACGAGAGAATCATCTTCTCGATCTTTTCTCTACCCTCAGTTGAGGGTGACAAGGGAGGGTTGATGATTGAATCAACGATAAATACAGGCCGGCTACGGATTTTCTCCAGAGATCGAAATAATCGCTCCCCGAATACGCCCATCATTCCCAACTGAACTCCGATAATTAAAACGATTGCACTAGTCAGCATCCACCAGTCAGGAACGAATTGTTGGGTGTATTCACTGGCAAAGATGAGTCCAATGGCGGCTAATGCGCCAAGTATGGCGAGAAATAATCCAATCGAAAAGCTCGTCCGGAAAGTCTTTGGGGAATAAATCCCCTCCGAATATTCAAGCGATATCTCTTGATCCCGGAAGGTTAACCGTTTTGCCTCACCCTCTTGAGCTAGTAAAGAATATTCCACCAGGTGAGGTTTAAAGCCGGTCCAGGCGAGGGTTTCAATGATATCGCTGAAGGGATCAGTGATTTGAGAAAGAATAATGAAAACATCTTTATCAATCAGGAGACTGCTGATATCCTGGAAATAAATTCGGTTGGGAAATAATTTTCGCCGAAAGAAATTTTCACTGTAAAGTTTGCTTCTCGATCTGGGGATTGGAATTGCCCATTTACCAAAAACAATTTTCGCACTTGATTCCCAATGGTGAATTAGTTCTCCGAACACTTGGCTGGGATCGAGATTTCTCCCGGAGAAAAATCCTGCACAATCCCCTGAAGCGTAAGTGATGCCAGCCAAAAATGAAGCAGTTGGACCGAAATCGCGTGTTAAGGAAATAACCCTGTAACGTTTATCATTTTTAGCTTTATCTTTGAGTGCCTGCAAGGATTCTGGATATGAGCCATCATCAACAAAGATAAACTCAAAATCATGTCCTGTAACCTCAGAAGCCAGGGTTTCGAGCTGTCTGGTTTGAAGAACTAATCTGTTAACCCGATGTGTTACCGGAATAATTATTGAAACTAATCCCATTCGCAATCTCCGCCCCGAAGATTTACCCTTGATTTAGCGATTATCCCACCAATATCTTCATTATTTGAAGCCTAATAAATTCAAGATAATTCAAAACAAGCACGAGAACACGATCCTAGATATCTGCCAGGCTCTCATTAACTGCCGCACACACTTGTTCAACCTCCCAGGAACTTAACTCAGGGTAGCAGGGGAGAGATAACACTTCAGCACATGCTTTCTCAGTTTCTGGCAGCCTGCCCCGGGGATAACTCGAATTCAAGCCTACAGTTTGCAGGTGATCAGGTATTGGATAATGTACTGCACTACCTATCCCCTTTCGTTTTAGATGATCCTGAACAAGATCCCGCTGAGAGGTGCGGACAACAAATAGTTGAAACACCGAACCATTTGATGGAGAATCCCAGTGTAGTTTGGAATTTGAAGATTCGAGATGAATGTTGTATGTCTGAGCAATCATCCGTCTTCGTAAATTCCACACTTCGAGCATAGGCAGCTTCGCTCTGAGTACAGCTGCTTGAATTTCGTTCATTAAACTGGATTTTCCTAAGATATCGTAGGAATTTTGATCGGAGCTGGAACCATTCCTGCGAATCTCACGCGCTTTTTCCGCAATTTTCCGATCATGAGTGATGATCCCTCCTGCCTCTCCCAATGCACCCAAGTTTTTAGTGGGAGAAAAACAAAAACAACCGATCACACCCCAAGTTCCAACATTCTTTCCATCCAGAATTGCCCCATTGGCTTGAAAGCAATCCTCTATCAGGAGTAGATCGTGTTGATCAGCAATGTCTTGCAGTTTGTTAATGTCCGCAACTCGTCCATGCAGGTGAGTGACGATTACCACCCGGCTTTGAGGTGTGACTGCACTCGCCAAACCCTCAGGTGACATCGTCAATGTGAGTGGGTCAATCTCGACAAATTGGGGGATAGCACCGATATCTCGAATTGCTGATGTACTGTGCATTCCGGCATTTGCTACAGTAAGTACCCTGTCTCCTTCTTTCACCCCAAGTGCTCTTAAACCGATCTCTATCGCCTCTGAACCACTTGACACACCAATACAATAAGGCACCCTATTAAGAGCCGCGAATTCGCCCTCAAACCCTTCTGTCTCTGGTCCGGAGGTATAAATTCCACTTTCAAGTACGCGGTTAATCGCCATTTTTATTTCGTACTTATATTGAGTATTTTGGCGAGTTAAATCAATATATGGTACCTTGTTGAAGAGTTCAGGCGTTTTATCGCCTTCGAGATTTTCAATCTCATCCGTCTCAACTGCTGGCAAACTAGTCATGTCCATGAATAATCAAACCTAATCTATCGGATAATTGACCCATTAATGATTGGGGAATCAATCTCTGGTCTTGATATAACCTTTGACCAAGGTGCATTTCCTTTCCACAGGTTCCAATGTGTGGAAACTTGGTTTGGGTTTTACCAAACCGTATAGCCAGGGACTCACACAAATAAATCCAAGAAAAGCAATGAATAATGGAATGTAGATCAAGTTACCTCCCGAGATATCAACTAATGTGAAAAAGATACAGTTTAATAAATAAATTACCTTCTTTGATTCCTAATCGGGGTGAATTCACTCTTCTAAACAACTTAACCTAGCGATCCTCTGAGCAGTCTCACCCCAAGTTGAGGCGTTAGCCAGAAATATCTGTTAGATGGAAACAAACTTAAGCCAACACCTCCCCGGATCCATGCTCCCAATCTCAAATCGCCCGCCTGCCGAGTACGGATCTAAAAACAATAGTGCTTAAGTACTAACCAATTACTAACCTTTCGAAAATATAAACGCTCAAAAATGACCTTTGTTACATGCAAATATAACCATTTCCTTACCAATATTCCGCTTAATGAGCGATTATTTCGAGTATCTCTCTTGCTATGTGATTAAATTCTCAGTAGGAAAATTTCTTGGGAAATACTATGCGCATTATCCCATCCCCCAACTGTATTTGTTGCCTGCGATTTGTTTTTGACCTGGACCTGAACCTGATCTAAAATGGTTATGTAGATAAATAACCAGTTCCAGAGAGACTTTGGATATCGGAGAGAAAAGATGAAAAGCTATCGCGAAGAATTATGGTTCAACGTTCCCAGTCGACGGGCATTGATCAACATCACCCCAAAGGTTGAAGCGGGTTTACACAAAAGCGGGATTCAAGAGGGTCTCGCATTGGTCAACGCCATGCACATCACCGCCTCCGTCTTCATTAATGATGACGAAAGCGGGCTCCATCAGGATTACGAGGACTGGTTAGAGGGATTAGCACCGCATGAACCAGTTTCCCGCTACCGCCATAATCGCACTGGAGAGGATAATGGAGATGCACATCTGAAACGACAGATTATGGGGCGCGAAGTGACCGTTGCAGTGACCAAAGGTCGCTTGGATTTCGGCCCCTGGGAGCAGATTTTCTACGCCGAATTCGATGGTGGACGGAGAAAGCGAGTGCTGGTGAAAATCATCGGCGAATAAGCCCCCGTTATGGAGCTGCAGTGCAATTAACAATTAAATAAACTGGCAAAATCTTCAAAATTCCTATCCCCGCCGCAAGCGGACAGCGTATTACGGAATTTTGTCCCTTCGGGTACAGATTTTGCTAAAACTTGGAACCCACGTAGCAAGCTACGGGGTATTCCATTTAGAATAAATCGTCCAGACATTGGGTTTAAAGGTTGAATAGATATTGTCCCGTCGAATCTCTAAAAGTTTGTCAAACATAGTTCTTTCATATGTCATTTTGAACGGATCACATAGGAGTGAAAAATCTCTAGGTCAGTTGCTGAGACTCTTCCCCCCGGTCTGTCCGACCAGGGACAGGCCCTCGGTCCGTCCGACCAAGGACGGGGCTGATGCTCAGAGGGACATATATAACATTCACATTTGACAGAGCACTATGCAACACATTTCCCCTTGCTATAATATGCATGTTTTACATGGCATGATCGACTTAAAATTCCTTCAGAATTGATTTATCTTAGATCGGAA
>DAOVCZ010000023.1 GCA_030669775.1 Chloroflexota bacterium
GTTTATCGGAGAACTGACAATGGCAGGTTTACAATCAACTTTTCCACCGAGCATCCGTGAAAATTTTCCAGGCGATGGATTTTATCCACCTGCGATCAATAAAATGGAGGACACTGGTCTTTCTCCCCTTTGGCTGCAAGATCTTGCTTTAAAAATTCTATATTTTCAAGGATACTTGACCGGATTCACGATAGCAGAAGAGATGGCGCTTCCCTTTCCAAATGTGGTCGACCAAATCCTGGAAGCATTGAAACGTGAGAAATTTATCGAGGTCAAGACATCCCAAATCGGATTAGGCGAAGGGGCTTACCAATACGCGATCACTGGCGCAGGCATCGCCCGCGCTCGGGAAGCCCTTGAGCGCAGCCAGTACGCTGGTGCCGCTCCTGTGCCCTTAGATGTCTATAACTCATCAATCCGCAACCAGAGTCGGGCACACACAAATATGAACCAGCGGGATGTCAGAAAAGCACTCTCACACCTGGTCTTAGCGGAAAATTCCTTCCACAGGGTAGGTCCGGCGATTAACTCAGGTACCTCAATATTTCTTTATGGTCCACCTGGTAATGGTAAAACAAGCATTGCTCGTGCCATCGGAGACCTTATTCTTCAAGAGAGCATGTATATCCCTTATGCTGTCTATATCGATGGGCAAGTTGTAAAAATTTACGACTCGGTTAACCATCAGGCGTCTCCAGAAGAAGAACCCCCACCGACTTCAGGGACTTTGCGTTCTAGTACTCGGCGAGATCCGCGCTGGATCCGCATCCATCGACCCTTTATCGTCACTGGAGGTGAATTAACCCTGGCAGGTTTAGATCTGGTCTTCGATGATGTCAATAAATATTATGAAGCCCCGTTCCAGATTAAAGCAAATGGCGGCATTTTATTGATTGATGACTTTGGGCGGCAGCTCGTCCGTCCCCGAGACCTGCTCAATCGCTGGATTGTGCCTCTTGAAAACCGGATCGATTACCTTACTCTGCATACTGGTCGTAAAATAGAAATTCCTTTCGATGTGCTGGTCGTGTTCTCAACAAACCTCCCCCCAAAAGATTTGGTTGATGAGGCATTTCTACGTCGTCTTCGGCATAAGATCGAGGTCGGTGATCCCAGATATGATGATTTTAGAGAGATTTTCCACCAGGTGGCAGAAGCCAAAGGGGTGACATTCAGCAATCAGGGTTTGGCTTACCTGTTACAAGAATGGTATATAAAGCCTGGAAGAAAATTACGCGCTTCTCATCCCCGAGATTTGTGCGACCAGATTGTAGATATCGCCCAGTATCTATCCGTAGAGCCAGCGTTAACCCGTGAATTAATCGACCTGGCTGCCATTTCCTACTTCGTGGATTTATAAATCTAATTTATATTCTTGTTCTATGCTAGCCTAATCCATACAAAGGATGATGGTTTAAGTATGATCCTCCACTGGCGATCCCCCTTAATTTTCGCCCATCGAGGCGCGTCCGCTCATGCTCCTGAAAATACGATAGCTGCTTTCGAATTAGCCATCCAGAAGAAAGCAGATGTGATCGAGCTAGATACCAAGTTAACTGCGGATGAACAGGTTGTGGTTATTCATGATCAAACAGTCGATCGAACCACAGATGGAACTGGCAAGGTAAACAATCTGCCACTTGCTGCTTTGCGCGAATTGGATGCCGGCTCTCACTTTGGGAAGGATTTTCAGAATGAGCCAATCCCCACGCTGGAAGAAGCCTTAGAGGTTTGTGCCGGAAAAATCTTTATTAATATTGAACTGACAAATCACATGACTCCATTCGACACTTTAGCCAAGAAAGTTTCGCAGCTGATCGCACACTTTGCCCTAGAAAACCACATTTTAATCTCATCTTTCCATCCCATACCCTTAAGAACCTTCCATCAATTATCTCCCACAATCCCAATTGGATTTTTAGCAAAATCGGGTCCTGCGGGATTTCTATCACGCAGCTGGCTCGGGAGAGCTATCGTTCATTATCAAGCGATTCATCCGGAGAAAAGTGATGTATCTCCAAACCTGGTTAAAAAAGCCCATAAGTATGGGCAGCGTGTTTATCCATTTACCGTCAATGCTCCTGAAGAGATGGCGAAATTATTCTCTATGGGGGTTGACGGAATTGTCACTGACGATCCCGCGCTCGCACGTCAAATTTTCGATGCCAGTCATTCAAATTTCTACGATCTATCCAACTAGTATTATTTATTATGCAGACACCTCACAAATTGCGAATCCCCAAGCGATTACTTAAATTGAACACGATTAGATTCTTCCATCAATAATCGCTGTGCAATTATTAACAGATGATTTAACCCCATGAGAGAAGACTTAAATATACCTTTTGGCCAACCTTAGAGGTAAAATTGTTGTGAAAGACTTCTTTTGAAGTGAGCTCATGGATCGACCTTGAGAATGCGAGAATCGTTCAGATAGAAGGATCAATTTGCATAAAACCATCTAACCGAAGAGACAACCAGATTTAATGTTAAGATCTGTGAAGCAAGGAAAGTCAAAATAAGGTATTTATCCTCATGGAATATACACCAGACGAGATCATGGTTGTCTGTATCTCTCGCCAAGTTCGTGATGGTGAGGTTGTCGCTCAAGGTTTGGCGACACCCATCGTGGCTGCAGGATACCTCCTTGCCAGGCGCACACATGCACCAAATCTTTATTTCTCCTCTGCTATCGGACAGGGAGTGTGCCGCCAACCTGCCCCGCTAAAATTGTTGCAGGTAGAGAGCTTATGGTTAGATCGGGCAATTACCACCATCGGATTTGTGCGCGGTGTTGCCGATGTCTTACCCAGTCTTCGCCCAATGGAATTCTTCCGTCCTGCACAGGTTGATCCTCAGGGGAACTTCAATAACATCGCTTTTGGAAAAGATTATCGAATGCCCCGTCTTCGCCTCCCAGGGACAGGCGGTATACCCGATGTAACGACATTTCTCGACGATATCTACTTATACGTTCCACGCCACTCAAGACTAACCTTTGTTCCCCAGCTAGATTTCCTTTCAGGTTTGGGGCATAATAAAGCAAGAACACATGGCAGTGGTCCCCAATATTTGATTTCTGATTTAGGCCAATTCGACTTCAACGGAGGCGATTCTGAACGCAGCATGCGTTTAATCTCATTCCACCAGGGGGCATCCATAAAACGGATTCAGGCCAAAACCGGCTTCGAAATTGAGATCGCCCCGAATGTTCAGGAAACACCGCCACCAACTGAAGAAGAGCTGTATCTCCTCCGTCACGAAATTGATCCACTTCACATCAGACGACTGGAATTGTTAAGCGGAAGCAAAAGACGTAAGCTTTTACGCGAGATCATCATGCATGAAAATCGTGAGACCAGAGTATAACCATGAACCTTAGACCACATTCATGGAGATTGATCGGAAAGAATTTGACACGCTTGATCATCCTAACACCGATACTGCTATCAACCTTCAGCGGATCAATCGGATTTGCCGAGCCACTCTATCAAATCAGCTCTCCACAAGATCACGCTCAGGCTCTGTTGGATACCATGACACCAGAGGAAAAGGTTGGTCAACTTTTTTTGGTTACTTTCAACGGCACCGATGTAGGGCTCGAAGCCCAAATTTATGATTTGATCACGAATTACCATGTCGGTGGAGTCATTCTCCAACAAGAGAGTGATAACTTCCTCCCACCACCGCAGACTGAGACTGGCGCTTGGCAACTTATCAGAGCATTACAGACTGCTGAATGGTCCGCCTCTCAATCCAACCAGATTGAACCTGAGACCAACCAAGAATTCAGACCAGCTTTTATTCCCCTATTAGTGGGGTTGTCTCAGGAAGGTAATGGTCCTCCGGCCGATCAAATCTTCAATGGGCTGACCTCCTTGCCATCTTTGATGGCCATCGGAGCGACCTTTCAAACCGATTTAGCCCGTCAGGTGGGTAATGTCGCCGGGAGTGAGCTCTCAGCCCTGGGAATTAATCTAATCTTGGGACCATCCCTGGATGTCTTGGAGACTCCGATTGAGCAAGGCACCGGCGATCTTGGCGTTCGAACGTTCGGGGGAGATCCATTCTGGGTTGGAGAGATGGGTCGTGCCTATGTCAGTGGTGTCCATGAAGGCAGTGAAGGGGGAATGGCGGTTATCGCAAAACACTTCCCCGGTCATGGTAGTTCCGATCGCTTGCCAGAAGAGGAAGTGGCCACAGTCAGGAAATCTCTCGAACAACTCAAACAAATCGAGCTGCCCCCATTTTATGCTGTCACTGGAAATGCTCCCTCAGAATTAGCTACTGTGGATGGTCTGCTTACCTCTCACATTCGTTTCCAGGGATTCCAAGGTAATATCCGCGAGACTACCCGTCCAGTGAGCATGGATCGTCTGGCGCTTGATCAACTGATAAACCTTTCACCATTTGCAACCTGGGTCGAGAATGGCGGTGTTATGGTTTCTGGAAATTTAGGGAGCGAAGCTTTCCGACGATTTAAAGACCCAACCGGATTTAATTTCCAAGCTAGATTTGTTGCCAGGGATGCTTTTCTTGCTGGGAATGATCTTCTATTCATCGGGAATGAATTTATCTCCACCAGCTATCCCGATCAATACGCGTCCATCATCAGCACCCTGGATTTATTCGCACAGAAATATCGAGAAGATCCAGCCTTCCAAGAACAAATTGACAAATCCGTCCTCAAAATCCTCACTTTGAAGTATCGCCTTAATAACAACACCATATTCACCCTTGGATCAACCGTCCCTTCCCAAGAAAATCTCCCCGTTCTTGGAGAATCAGACCAGATTTCACGCCAAGTCGCTCAAGAAGCAGTTACCTTGATCAGCCCTTCATTCACTGACTTAGCTGAGACCATTACGGAAACACCGAATATAAATGACCACATCGTATTTATCACTGATGTGCGCACAGCTACACAATGTTTTACCTGTTCTGAGCAACAAATTCTTCCAAAATCAGGATTAAAAGATGCGGTCATCAAATTTTACGGACCTCTCGCGGGAGGTCAGGTTGTGCAAAGGAATATGGTTTCATATACTTTCGATGAGCTATCGGCATTATTAAATAAGATCCCTCAATTCGATTACACGATTCTTGAAAGCGATCTTGAACAGGCACAATGGATCATTTTCTCTCTGGCAGATGTCAGCTCCGAAAATCCATCTTCTCAAGCACTCTCACATTTCTTAGCTGAACGACCGGATCTTTTTCGGCAGAAGAATTTGGTTGTATTCGCATTTGATGCCCCTTATTACCTTGATGCGACTGAGATTTCAAAACTCAGCGCTTATTACGGTTTGTATAGCAAAATCTCTCAATTTGTCGATACAGCTGCCCGGGTTTTATTTGGAGAAATACCAGCTCCAAGTGGAGATTTACCAGTCACAGTCTCTGGAATTAATTACGATCTGATCACGGCAACTTCACCTGACCCAGAACAAACTATTGAATTGTTTATCGATGTTCCCGAAGCAAACCTGGGAACGCCGGTACCCACCCAAATTCCACAATTAGCGATCGGTGACCTGATCCCGGTTCGCACTGGTGTGATTCTAGATCACAATGGTCATCCTGTTCCGGATGGAACTATTGTCGACTTTATCCTGAGTGCAGATCTAAATGAACTGGCTGCCCAAAAAGAGATCACCCAGAATGGCATCGCCCGAACCACATTCTTGATTGAAGAATCGGGAACAATTGCCATCCATGCTCGCAGTGACCCGGCAATCGAATCCAATTTCCTCCAATTCGATATCCCCCCTGGAGGTATTCCCACAATTGAATTCGTGATCACACAATTTCCAACCGAGACTGCCACGAGTGAACCGGAAGCAACAGTGATAATATCCCCCAGCACAACTCCAGCACCACCAACCCCTCCCGGGACTACTGGCTTGAGTGATTGGCTGATTGCAACAGGGGTCTCAATTGGAATTGGAGCAGCCATTTATTGGATAACCACAACTTTTGGCTTGCTTCGTTGGGGCTTTAGATCGGGATTGCTGGCTATTATTGGTGGTTTACTAG
Organism: Chloroflexota bacterium; assembly: GCA_030669775.1. Classification (GTDB taxonomy): domain Bacteria; phylum Chloroflexota; class Anaerolineae; order Anaerolineales; family UBA4823; genus PFL25. The sequence goes on from DAOVCZ010000023.1 coordinate 6,037, forward strand.
CCTACATGTATATCGCCGCACGTCTGCCAGGCAGTGAGCAGCTTCTCAGTGTCCCCGGAGCTTGGGGGATACTATTGGTGACGATTTTAGGAACTGGTATCGGTTGGGGAGCTTCTTATGGGTGGCAAAAGATGGACGAGTCGAGTTGATCTCTGATCTCAATATAGCATTGTCACCAAAAAACTGACAATCAACATCAAGATGGCAAAGGCCACTAAAAGCCTGTCAACGGGAGTTCCGACCAGATCTGCCAGGGATGGTTTAGGCAAGGGCTGTCGCGGTTGAGTAACCGGATTTACTCTACCAACAAGACCCTGACGGAACTCCTCGATGTTCTGCGGGCGTTCATCTGGATGCAAATTTAAAGCCCATAGGATTGCCCGCTCAGTTCTCACAGAGAGATCAGGATTGATTTGTCTAGGAGGAACAAGGCTTTCAGGACGCAAGAATCTCTCCCTCGCCTCGACAGGGGCAGTATTGGTTAGCAAATGATAAAGCGTCGCTCCAAAGGCATAGATATCGCTACGCACATCCGTATGACCTGTATCCCCACCATATTGCTCCAAGGGTGTGTATAAAGCCGTTCCACGACCTTGTAAAATAGTAATTGTCATCTCTTCGGAGGCTAGGAGTTTCACCAAACCGAAATCAACTAACTTGATTAATCCGCTTGGAGTGAGTTTGAGGTTGCTGGGTTTGATATCCCGATGGAGGATTGGCGGGTCTTGACGATGCATATAATCAAGAGCATCTGTCAATTGGACTGACCAGCCAAGTACTTCGCGCTCACCGAGAAAAGTCTTCTTCCTGCGAGCCTCCACCATAAGTGTGCGAAGATCTTCTCCGGGGACAAAATCCATGACCAGATACTCTCGGTTTTCCTCAGAAAAAAAATCAGATACTTTCGGTAAATTTGGGTGGTCGAGTCTGGCCAGGATCTGCGCTTCACGAAGAAATTGCTCTCTAGCCTGCTGGAGTGTATCTTCTGGCAGCGAACTTTCATGTTGAACTTCTTTAAGCGCGCACTGCCGTCCCTCTAACCGGATATCCTCGGCCAGGTAAATAGAACCCATTCCGCCTTGACCGATTATCCGGCGGATTTTATAGCGATCGCGTAGAATTACTCCAGGCTCGATTGGAGTTGTCATTTTTCTTCTTCATTCCTCAGATTAAATGGTATTATACACGCGGAGGTTCTCATCATGGAGCGAAATAACGAAGATACTCCTGTGTTAGTCGGTCAATCTGGACCTCTCGACGGTCAGCGTTGGATGGTCCGAAATCGGATCATTCTCGGACGTGACATGGAGTGCGATATCATGATTCCAAGCCGTCAGGTGTCACGCAAACACGCTCGCCTGATTGTGACAAATTCGGGGGCGACAATTGAAGATTTAGGCAGCAAGAATGGAACTCATCTCAATGGAGCTATGGTTTCAGATCCAGAGATATTGAAGGATGGGGATGTAATTCAAATTGCTTTCGCCCAGCAGTTCATTTTCCTCAGTTCCGATGCTACCATGCCTCTCGAAATGGGAACAACGGGGGGGATTGCGCCAGCTCGAGAAGGTCTTCTCAAGCTGCAAAAGAGCTCCAGACAGGTGTGGATTGGAAACGAGGAAGTGATTCCACCTTTATCAGCATCCCAGTTTCAACTGCTCGAAATATTATACCAACGCCAAGATCGTGTCGTTCCTCGCAAGGAGATCATATCTGAGATATGGGGAGCTGAAAACGCGGTAGAAGTTTCTGAGCAAGCCTTGGATGCATTGGTCAGGCGGTTGCGGGATCGATTAGCTGCTATTGATGCCTCTCATCCCTTCGTCATAACAATTAGGGGTCATGGATTACGACTCGATAATCCACCCAAATAATCGCTATTCAATTCAAAATTCTTATACTTGCTGGAAAACTTTCACTATTCTGGCTGCTGTGTGACCATCCCATAAGGGCGGCAGGCTGTGTGGTTCCTTAGGTGCACGAAGCCTGGTTCTCATCGCATTTAGTAATGCTTCAGTCGTGCTCTCGACAAGCTGGTTTGTACCCAACGTGATAGTCACGGGTCTTTCTGTATTTGTTCGTACGGTTAAACATGGTATCCCCAGGTAAGTCGTCTCTTCCTGAATGCCACCGGAATCAGTGAGCACCAAGGCTGCATGAACCTGTAGAGCAAGGAAATCCAGGTAACCAAGGGGATCCGAGAGAAGAAGCTGGGGATTCCTTGGTTGCAAACTGAATTCATTTATCCGCTCTTTCGTCCGGGGATGAACAGGAAATATTACAGGAACTTCGCTGCTGATCGTTTCCAAAGCAGACATAATTTCTGCCAGCGTCGTTGGGTGATCCACATTGGAGGGTCGATGTAGCGTAACCAAAATATAACGCTCATAAGGAAAACGAGTTGCAAGTTGAAACCAATTCAATTGAGCTTTTGGCAGCAGGTGAATTAATGTATCGATCATCACATTACCCACTAGATGAACTTTGTTCAACTTAATCCCTTCGCGCTCGAGATTACTATCGGCCTCCTCCGAAGGAGTAAACAGCAATTCCGCGATTTGATCAGTAACCAAACGGTTGATCTCCTCCGGCATACTGCGATCAAATGAACGCAAACCTGCCTCCACGTGTGCTACTTGAGAATCCAATTTACTGCTCACCAACGTGCAGGCCAGAGTCGAATTGACATCCCCATAAACGACAACCCAATCTGGTTTGTAATCTAACAACACCGGCTCAAACCGCATCATGATCTGCGCAGTTTGCCAAGCGTGTGATCCCGAGCCGATTTCCAGATTTACATCCGGTTGTGGCAAATCTAGCTCATCGAAGAAAACCTGGGACATTCTCGGGGCATAATGCTGTCCAGTGTGGAGCAGCAGCTGCTGGAAATCGTTCGAATGGTGGGCCATTTCCCGGATGATTGGAGCCGCCTTCATAAAATTTGGTCGCGCTCCAACGACATGCAAAATGCGCAACATTAATCCCCTTGTAAGTTAGATTGCATCGAAAATCTCAATACCTGCCGGTTGATGGTTTTAACTTTTTCAACCAGCTCCGGATCCTGACCTGAGTCAACGACCTGAGTCATCAGTCCAGAGAGCATCTGGAAAAATTCTGGCGTAATTTTCTCTCGATTAGTCTCAAGCAATTCTTGCCGGGTCGCCTCATCCTTCGCTTCAAGCAATCCTTCAAGGAATTCAATTTCCGGAGGCTGTGCGCTCGCCTGGCGAATCAGCTCTTCAATCTGATTCAATTTAGCGCTTGCTTCTAAATCCCCGTTCTTGCGAGCTACATCCAAAGATTCTTGAACAGCCTGCATGAAGAATTCATCAATTTGGGGCGCACTTTGCTGGATCGCCTGATCCATATCTTCAGCTTGCAGGATTTGATCAAGCAGCTGGCGAGCTTGCTTTGCCCTCAATTCAATCTGAGCGTCAATTTGCTCAGATAATTCCAATAACTGCTCGCGTAATGCTGATAACCGCTCCTGCTCCGTTCCACTGGCTTCATCAATCCGTTGGCTGAGAATCTGGTAGAACTGGTAATCCATCCCCGGTCTGGCTAGACTGACTAAAGCGCTTAAGCGGATTTCATTTGGGGCTTGAATCATCAGATCAACCAGCTTCTCGCGAGTTAATTCCTGGCCTGCCTCCTGCAGGGATACGACCGCTGCCTGTACTTCCTCGGATTGCTGTTGAACTTGCCTCCCAAATTCGGTATTTTCGAGTAAAAGACTTTGAATTTCCTCCAACTGACGGGCTGATTCTTGATCACCGGTTGCAGCCGCTGTTTCTAATAAGCGGGTGAGGATATTAAACAAATCTGCATCGACTAAATTCTCATTTTCTTTCACCATCTTTAGACGAGAATCCTCATCGCTGGTAGTTGACAAACGTTGCAATAAATCCAGCTTCTCCTGCTGCGCATTAATCATCTCTTTGGTGATACCATCCGCCTCTAGAACGCGTTCAACCAAGCTTTGCATCGATAAATTTGCCTGCGGTGTAAACAGATACGCCTTTCTTTTTTCTGCTGGTAGGTGGTTGACCGCTTGGTTGATCAAGCTGCCTAATAACCGTTCTTGCTCATCGTGCGGCAATCCGATCTCCGGTGGTACGTAGGTGAGCAATAATTCCTTATCTGGATCATGATAAACAATGGGGGTTGCCAGAGCACCTTGATACCCACATACCTGACATTGAACGAAATTTGCCATGCCTGAAAGCAGTTTCGGTTTCGCGCTTGGATCTTCCGCAACATCAAAAAGTTGTTGTACATCAGCCATAATGGGCTGCTTGCAATTTGGACAATTAATTTGTGTTTGAGCCATCCTTTACTCCTAATAAACTTTCTTAACCAGGTAGCACGTACAGAGCCTGGAAAAGTAACAATCCCTGCGAATTGAGATTATCGAGAATTAACAGCTGCTAAACCTAATTCAAACCAATAAACGTCTAAACCTACATCCGGTAGATTATACACTCAACGAGGTAATGAAAAGCATATACGAGCACCTTGATCGGGCATCGGATCAACCCAAATTCTTCCACCATGGGCTTCGATAACCGCTCGCGACAAGAACAGACCCAAACCAGCACCCTTGGTCTTCTTGCTGGCTTCGGAGGATCGATAAAAACGATCGAATATATAAGGAATATCCCCTGGAGCTATCCCAGGTCCCTGGTCAGAGATGCAGATAACAACTTGCTCGATGCGCACCTGTCCGCTAATGCGAATTTCACCCCCGGCCGGTGAATATTTAACTGCATTGGATAGTAAGTTATACAAGACTTGTTCGAGCCGGTCTTCATCACCCATAATCACCGGAAAATCCTCAGGGAAATCCACGACAAATTGGTGTCGTGGCGCTTGAACTGTGAATCGTTCAACCACCCTCTCTGCTGTATGTCCCAATGCTAAATCAGATCGACTCAATGATAGAGTACCGCTTTGCAGGCGGGTTGCATCCAATAAATTCTCGATCAATTCAGTCAATCGATCAGTTTCATCCTCGATCACGGCTAGGCTATCCTGGACGATCGCCCGGTCCCAGGTGGCATCTTCGCGGCGAAGTGTACCAACATAGCCTTTGATTAAAGCCACTGGGGTTTTTAACTCATGGCTGATGACAGAGATGAAAGTCCGCTTGATCTCATCTGCTTCCCGAAAATGGGATATATCTCTCACAGTAGCGATGATATTGATCAATTGCCCCTCTGGTGATAGCAATGGCGCGTAGGTAATACCAACTGGCAGCGGCATCAAATCGGGTCGTTCAAGGTCACCCTCAACATATAGCGTTGCGTGGGGAGTCAGCGGCCAACCCTGTGCCTGGGCTTGTTCTAGAGTGATACCGTTTTCAATGTTCGTCCAGCGGATAACCTCTTTGTGTGGTAGGTCAATGATATCTCCGATCGGCTTCCCCCATAAATTCGCAAAAGCTGGATTGCATCGCTCAATCGTTTTCTCTGCGTTTAAGATCAATATGCCATCCGCAGCCGAATCAAGCAGGGTATCCATACGCTGCTTCTCACGACGAATTTGAGCATAGAACTGGGCATTTCGAACTGCTATCGCTGCCTGGTCTGCAAAACTTTGCAATAAAGCCCGGTCATTCCCAGAAAACCTACCCGAGTAGTTTCTAAATATGAAGATCATCCCCACCACTCGGCTGCGAAAGACCAATGGCAATCCAACACCGTCCAGAAATCCGAGACTGGCAACCCGCGTTACTTCCTTTAGCAGAGTGTTGATTTGTGGTAGTTCGAACTTGGCCGGATCTTCCTGATCCGGGATTGCTTTCAGCAAAGGATCAAGATAATTTATGAAAGCAGAAGGAATTCCATGGGACGTGGCAATCGTCCAACCTCCTTCTTCTCCTCTCAGAGTTATTAATCCTGCCTGACCGGCTAACATTTCTACGGAGACATTCAGGATGCGAGCGAGCAATTTGTCCAGGTCGAGCTCTTGAGTGATCGCTCTACCGATCTCAAGCAAATAATCCCGCTGGCGAACTCTAAAATCAGGCAACATGAGCTGAATATTGTTTCCGCGCGGCGAGCGCGATCGCTTCTTCGAATATCTGTAAACCTTCGTCGATTTCTGAGTGGGAAATGTTCAGCGGTGGAGAAATACGGATCGTACTTATTCCACAACCCAAGATCAGTAAACCACCTTCAAACGCCTGGTGGATGATGCGATCCCGCAGCTCATCATCTGGTTCTCGCGTCTGGTGATCCTTGACAAATTCAACACCGATCATTAAACCCATCCCCCTTACATCACCAATACTTGGATGACGTGTCTTGATTTCGTGCAATGCGTCCAATGTATAATTCCCAACTTCAGCGGCGTTATCCATATATTCGTTCTCAATCAATTCAATTGTCGCCAATGCGGCAGCGCAAGCGATTGGGTTCCCACCGAATGTATTCCCATGGGTACCTGTTGTCCAGTTCATCAAACTCTTGCGAGCAATGATGGCGCCTAAGGGCACTCCTGAAGCAATTCCCTTTCCGACACAAACGATATCTGGTTCAACTCCGAAATGTTCGATCGCCCACCACTTCCCAGTTCTGCCCATACCCGATTGAACTTCGTCTACGATCAGCAGTATCTGGTATCTATTGCACAAATCGCGTAGAGCAGGATAGAAACCTGGCGCCGGGACCACGTATCCCCCTTCGCCTTGAATGGTCTCTACCATAATGCCAGCCACGTCACGATGAGGCAGGACTTTAGCTAAAATCTGCTCTTCAATATAGCGTACAACAGTCTCGCCGTAATGTTCTCCAGGCAAAGATTGCAGTACGGGGCGGTAAGGATCAGGGTAGGGAACATGGGTAACCCCATTCATCAACGGGTAAAATCCCTCATGATAGCAGGGCTTACTGGCTGTGAAAGCCAAAGAACCCATCGTTCGCCCATGAAAACCCCCAAGAAATCCGATAAATTGGGTGCGACCGGTATAGTGACGCGCAAGCTTTATCGCTGCTTCGACACTTTCAGTTCCTGAGTTGGTCATGAAGGAGAGGGCATCTTCTTGAAAAGGTGCGATCGTATTTAGTTTTTCTCCAAAGGCAACCCATTTTTGGTGATAATAATCTGATGAGATATGAATGAACTTTTCAGCCTGATCCTGGATAGCCTTGACAACTTTAGGATGGCTGTGACCTGTGGAGGCTACCGCGATTCCAGCTGCAAAATCCAGGAAGCGGTTTCCATCAACATCCCACACCTCAGCACCCTTTCCGAAGTCCATAACGAATGGATTGTCTCGAGGATAGGAGGGAGAAATCACTTCACGATCGCGATCGATGATCGCCTTAGCCTTTGGGCCAGGCAATTGCAACGCTGACTGCATGTCGTTCTCCTTGAGATTTTGGGTTTATTTGTTAGACAATTGAAATTATAACACTGGAAAAAGGGTATAATCTACCGCTGTGAGCAAACCCCCATTCTCTTTCCAACTTGAAGCTCGCCAAGGGCGTGCCCGGGCAGGGAAATTTCAAACACCTCATGGCGAACTGCTCACTCCAGTATTCGCTCCCGTTGGCACCCAGGCTTCGGTAAAATCAGTGACTCCCGTCCAGCTTACGGATTTAGGAGCCTCGCTAATTCTCGCCAACACATACCATTTATATTTGCGTCCTGGAGATGAATTAATTGCTGAAATG
>DAOVCZ010000003.1 GCA_030669775.1 Chloroflexota bacterium
AATCTTGGCCGCGATCGGGAAATGCGCTACACCCCCTCCGGCCTGGCAGTGAAAAATTTTAACGTCGAAACCAATCGCAAATAAACAACATCTGACGGCAATCAGGTAGAAGAAACGACTTGGTTCCGGGTTTCAACCTGGGGTAAAACCGCTGAGGTTTGCAACCAATATCTGAAGAAAGGCAGTAAAGTCCTTGTGGAAGGTCGGCTGAAGCCTGATCCTGATACAGGAAGCCCTCGGACATTCACTCGACAGGATGGTACTACTGGTGCCAGCTTTGAACTAACTGCTAACCAGGTACGCTTTCTATCCACCCGAGTTGAAGATGAGGGCGCATATTCCGCAGACGATTCACAAGGCATATCAGAACCAGAGGATATTCCCTTCTAAAACACGTTATCTACTTGCGAGCCAGCGAGTGCTCACACATCACGATAATTCCGATTTTGATGCTATGCATCTTAAATAACGCGCCTTGAAGGGCGGAGGTTGAAAAATATCAATATCTCCTCCGCCCTTTAATATTCACTCATCTGCTGTAAAAACGAAAATCTTAATCAGGAGCTGCAAATGTCCGATAAACCTAATAAACCAGCCCCACAAAAATTACCACCCATGACAATACCAGAAGATATTGAGGCGATTTACATCAACCTGGTGCGAATTGCCCACTCGCCATCAGAGATGGTCTTCGACTTTGCTCATCTACTACCCGGTTCCAGACCTGCGAAGGTCCGTACACGTATTGTCATGTCTCCTTTAGGTGCCAAGCTATTGCAACATGCACTCACTGAGAATATCAAACGATACGAAACCTCTTTTGGAGAGATTCGTCTCCCTGGGTCAAAATCACTGGCAGATTTCCTTTTTCGCCCCACTCCCCCATCTGATGAATCGCCAGAGGAATAAGATATGGACCGATTAGAGAATATTGCTGAACAAATTCACCAGGCATTTCAAGCCCGAACAAGTGCTCGCGATCACGCCCTATCTCAAGCTCGTACACTTACGCGTCACTGTGCAAATGCGATTCGTGCGGTTCATCGCGATGAATTCAATGTCGCTCAAGAACACCTCGAAAGTGCCTCCAGTATCGCCAAATCTCTGCATACTGATCTAGAGGAATATCCCGATCTATATTATGCTGGATACACCCAGGATGCCCTTAAAGAATATGCTGAGGCCTCTATTGTTTATGCATTAGTGATCAACAAAGAATTACCATCCCCTCAAGAATTGGGTCTAGAAAATGCGACCTACTTGAATGGACTGGCTGAAACAGTGGGTGAATTTCGTCGCAGATGTTTGGATATCTTGCGCCAAGGATATTCTCAAGATGCCGAACAGCTACTGCAACATATGGATGATATATACGCTGTTTTGATAACCATGGATTACCCTAATGCGATCACGGGAGGTATTCGTCGCCAAACTGATATTGCCCGCAGCATCACTGAGCGTACCCGGGGTGATTTAACTCTTAGTCTGCGACAAGAGCATCTTGAACAATCAATGCAGCGCTTGGAGGAGCGTCTGAAATAAGCATGAGTACCATTCGTGCTTCAGAAATAGGAACATATCTCTATTGTAAACGTGCTTGGTGGTACCAAAAACAAGGCTACCCACCAAACAATCAAGATGAGCTCGCAGCAGGTACAGCAATACATGTCCAACATACCCGCCTGGTAATGGTCAGTGGCTGCTTGCGTGTTCTAGCATATGTGACTTTCATTATCGCCATCGTACTGTTAGCCATCTACCTGACCGGAAAACTGATCTAAATCGAATTGTTATACATAATTGGGATCTTAATCCTAGTGGGAGTGGCGCTATTTTGGGTATCTAGCCGGCAACGACAGTCTACTGGTCTCCCGCCAGGCAAGGTGATCTACAGCGATCATAACCAATGGGGAAAAGTCGAAACTCCGCTATATGATCCAACCTTCAATTTGACAGGAAAACCAGATTATTTGGTTGAAAATCAAGAGGGGCTAATTCCAGTGGAGGTCAAATCAAGGCGCTTGAAGGCAGCCCCATATGACTCACACATTTATCAAATAGCCGCCTATTGCTTTCTGATCGACCAAACGCTTGGAATCCGACCTCCCTTTGGTATACTTCACTACTCCAACCAGGATATTGCCATCGATTACACGAGAGAACTTGAGCAAAGTTTGATCGATCTGATTCGAGAGATTCGCTCGCAAAGCCGACGTAGAGATCTTGATCGCTCTCATCAATCGGCGAATCGCTGTCGTGGCTGTGGATACAACTCAATTTGTGATCAGGCATTAATCTGAAAGGTAAGATTCCCAAACGAAGCAACTTCAATATAACTAAATCACTGTCCCTTCAAATTAGGTGTGGATAAACTCGTTTATAATAGCGGCATGCCTGAAGGTGAATTTGGATTTCAACATATCGCTGTTGCTCCTCATCCTGAAATTTCCGTTGCCGTTGAAGAGACAGAGCACATCGTATCCTTCTTACGAGATCAAGGCTTACGAGTTACCTCTGGTCTGTTATACGATGAAAATTTTCACCATCGGATTAATCGTGGCGAATTCGATTTATTAATTGCTTTGGGGGGCGATGGAACTATGTTGCGTGCTGGTCACCTATGTGGACCACATGGAGTTCCCATTCTAGGGATCAACATGGGTCGCTTCGGATTTCTGATGGAAATTCAGCAAGATGGCTGGAGAGAGGCATTCCAACGCCTACTGCAAGGAGATTTTTGGTTTGAAAAACGGATGATGCTCATCGCTGAACAAGTCAGGGGTGACCGGATTCTCGGGGAGTGGGATGTTGTCAACGAAGCGGTTGTCAGTAGGGGCGGTATTGTCCGTCCGGTTCAAATGGAAGTCAACGTCGATGGTCGCTTCCTGGCAACCTATGTTGCGGATGGAATGATTGCCGCGACACCGACAGGATCAACCGCTTATGCCTTGGCAGCAGGAGGTCCGATCTTACCACCTGAACTTCGCACAATTCTACTAGTACCAATCGCTCCTCATCTTTCAATCGATAGAGGAATCGTCCTTGCAGAAGGCTCTTCAGTGGCAATCAAAGTGCACACCACTCACCAGGCTGTGCTCAGTGTGGACGGCCAGCCGCCAATAGAATTAGCGGATGGGGATTATGTCAATGTTCATGCAAGCAGCCATACACTTCAGTTTATTCGTTTTCAGGATCCTGGCTATTTTTACCGAAACCTGACACCGCATATGAATCAAAATCCATCCATTGGAATTACTCGATGACTACAGAACACCCTACCCTTTATTGTGAAAACCACCCAAATGTTGAGACAACTTTACGCTGCAACCGCTGCGAGAAGCCGATATGCGCCAAGTGCGCTGTACAGACCGAAACCGGATATCGATGTACAGAATGTGTGCGCACACAGCAAAAAAACTTCGATACAGCGACCTGGGTCGATTACATTCTTGCTATTGGTATCGCTGTCATCCTGGCTTACATAGGTAGCTTATTAACCTCAAGGATTGGATTCTTCACAATCTTCGTCGCTCCCATCGCTGGGATTGTGATTGCTGAAGCAATTCGCTTTGCCATCCGTCGCCGCCGATCTAAACGCCTGTTTCAAGCCACCGCAGCTGCAACCGCCTTTGGTGGTTTATTGCCTATCTTGTCGGTGTTGGCTTTGACCGGATTGGCGATCGGTTTTGTCGGTTTATTCTATTTTATTTGGCCAGTTGTTTATACTGTTTTAGTGACATCCACAGTGTATTATCGATTGGCAGGTATCCGGCTTTGATTAATTAATTGGCCTGACACTTATGCTTGCTGAATTAAGAATCGATGATTTCGCCATCATCGATCAACTTGAAATAACCTTCAGTCCAGGTTTGATCACCTTTACCGGGGAAACCGGTGCGGGAAAATCGATAATTATCGACGCGGTTGAGCTTTTGCTTGGTGGTCGGGCTGAGGTCTCAATGATTCGCTCTGGCGCGAAACGAGCGATGATCGAAGCCACTTTCCAGATCCCGACCTCAAGTCGAGATGCTATCCAAACCATCCTTGAGGGTGAAGATTTATTTGATGATCCAGAATTTTTCACGATTGGACGAGAAATCCGAATCGGAGGGCGCAGTGTCGCCCGGCTTAACGGTCGTAATGTAAGTGCCGGCCTGTTGAAAGAAATTGGCGAGCTGTTGGTAGACGTGCATGGCCAATCTGAGCATTTATCCTTATTGCGCGTAAAGGAACATCTAAACTTGCTCGATCGCTATGCAAGAGATGAGAAGCTGTTGAATAATTACTCTAAGGTTTACCAAGATCTGGTTTCAGTGAACCGAGAATTAACAAAACTACACCAAGCAGAAAGCGAAGCTGCCCGGCAAATTGACCTGCTCAATTATCAAATTAATGAAATCCATGCCGCTCGTTTGGAAGCGGGAGAAGATGAGAACCTGGTCTCAGAACGCAACCGTTTGGCAAACGCTGAAAACCTCGCTTCTTCTGCCCAACAGGCATTAATCAAGCTCGATGAGGGCACACCAGAGTCCCCCTCTGTGACAGATCTTCTCGGACAAATACTTGACGAGATAAAAGAAGTTTCTCGACTTGATGCATCTCAAATCATTCTCAACGAGAGTTTTCAGAGCACATTTTCTACGTTGACAGACCTATCCCGTGAACTGCGAAAATACTCCGATGGAATTGAATTTAATCCTGCTCGCCTCAATCAAGTCGAGGAACGCCTGGAATTGATCTCCAATTTGAAAAGGAAATACGGAGACACGATTCCTGCAATTCTCGATTATCTCGAAAGCGCGTTAGAGAAGAAGGAAACCATAACTCATGCTGGTGAACGAATCGCTGAACTTGAACAGCTAAAAAAGAGTTTGCTGATTAACCTAGGAGAAATTGGTCAGGCGTTATCTGAGATCAGGCACAGAGCTGCGGAAGAAATGGAAAGAGAAATTGAATCCGAGCTCGACGAATTGAATATGTCAGGAGCTCGTTTCGAAGTAGATTTCCAGGGAAAGATTGACCCAGAAGGGGTGCCAATTTCAGATGGACGGATTGTGGCATATGATGCTACTGGAATAGAACAAATAGAATTCCTGATCGCTCCCAATCCAGGCGAGGGATTAAAGCCTCTAGTGAAGATCGCTTCTGGGGGTGAAACATCTCGGCTCATGTTAGCGCTCAAAAATGTGCTGGCACGGGCAGATAATGTCCCAACACTCATCTTTGATGAAATTGATCAAGGTATCGGAGGACGTGTTGGGACTGTGGTAGGTTACAAACTCTGGCTTCTCTCCCGCCACCACCAAGTTTTGTGTGTCACCCACCTTCCCCAGCTGGCTGCGTTTGGCGAGCAGCACCTCCAGGTAAGCAAGCAAATCCAGAACGGTCGCACGATAACACGTGTTATCGATCTTGATGAAGAGGATCGTTTGCCTGAATTAGCTCAAATGCTAGGTGAAACCAGTGATGGTGCTATGCACTCAGCTCGAGATATGTTGCAGGCCGCATCGACCTTGACAAATCGTACGCATGACTGATCTGCAGATCAACCTACTTGGTCCTCCAGAGATACTCTGGGAACAGCAACTTATCAATGTAAAAAGACGCGTTCCGCGCACACTTCTCTTTTATCTCGCATCCCAAGGGAACTTCGTCGGACGGGGAAAGCTACTTAATCTTTTCTGGACAGATACTTCACCTAAAGTAGCCCGTCGCCGTCTGCGGGAAGCCCTAAGTCGAATCCGAGCCCAAATCCCAGATCCAAATGTTCTTACAATCCATTATGATTTAGTCGGTTTAGACTCAACGAAATCGTGTATCGACCAAAGACGTTTTTTTGATCTTCAAGATTCGATCGGCAACCAGCCCTGGATTATCCCACCAGATAAACCACTTCCTGAGACGACTTTACAATCCATGATTCGCGCCGCGAATTTATGGCGCGGCTCTCAATTTATGGAAGGTGCAGAATTACCCAGTTCCCGTCCGCTTGAGGATTGGTGGCAACAAACAAACTTACAGCTGACTCACCTTCGCACGCGTTTGTTCACAAGAATTTGTGATCATTATCGAGTTTCTGGACAGTTAGAAGACGCTCTCAAGTTTGCACATAAAGCGCTGGAAAGCGATAATTTCAACGAGGATTTGCATTTTAAAGTATTAAGCCTGCTCTTCAATATGGGGCAATACCAAGAAGCCCAACAGTATTATTCATCAGTAGCAAAACTATTAAACGATGAGTTAGATGCTCAACCATCCCAGCAGCTTGTATCAATTTATCGCCAAATCCAGAGAAGAAGACAGTCAACCTTTCAATCCTCACAACCTGATTGGCGTATCCTGGCCAGCGTTCATACACCTTTTGTGGGTAGACAATCGGAATTCACCCAATTACAGGATGCTATGGAAACTGGAGGAGGCTGTATCGTATCTGGAGAATCGGGTTTGGGTAAAACCCGCCTAGTTCAAGAATTCTGTGAATTATTTGCCAGCAACCGAAGAATTTTTGTCACTCATTGTCGACCAGCTGAGATCAACCTCCCTTTTCAACCTGTCATTGAACTGCTCCGCAACCAAATTTCCACCGCCGAATGGCAAAACCTGGAAAGTATTTGGGCTGAACCCCTCGCCCTTCTTGTCCCAGAGCTGTCATCCCTCCATCCATCACAGACCCCTCCAACAATCTCATATGATCCAGATCAAAATCGCTCAACTTTATTGGAGGCGATACGACAAGTGTTCTTACTAATTGCCCAAAAGAACAATTTAGTGTTATTCCTTGATGACGTTCAATGGGCTGACGAAGCATCCCTGTCAACAATTTCATATCTGATTGAACGCCCGCCTTTTGAAAGCAGTGCACTTAGCATTCTTGCTGCCCGGACAGATGAGATCAACGAGAATCTTATTTATTTTCTCTCATCGAATCAAACTTCTTCCAGATTGAAATTTATAGAATTAAAACGCCTTCATCCAAAGGAAATTTCAGGTCTTGGAAGATATGTGATGGGATATCCCCTAAACCAAGAATTGGTTGATCAGCTGGAACACGAAACTGGTGGTAATCCATTCATTATTCTTGAAACGTTACGTTCAGTCCAGGTATCAAAAACCCTCTCTGGACCATCAAGTCACTCGAAGTTGCCCTTAGCTAAAAGCGTCTATTCCTTGATTCAATACAGAATCGAGCGGTTAAGCCCATTAGCACATGAGATCAGTGAGTTTGCTGCTGTTCTTGGTACGGAATTTGATCCTGAATTGATCAGCATTGCCAGCCAGCATAATTTTTCCATTATTGCACGTGCAATTGAGGAGTTAAAACAGCGCAACCTTATCGAAGCGATTAATCGACCATCTCAAGATACCTATTGGCGGTTCATCCACGACAAAATCCGGGAAACTATACTGCTGGATACCAATCCCATCCGCTTACGTTTCTTGCATGAGCATATCGCCCGGGCATTAGAAACCCGTCTGGATTCTCGAAAAGGAAGTCAAGCAGCAGTTCTGGCGCAGCATTACGAATTAGCTGGAAAGGTGGCACCCGCGCTGAATTATTGGTTGAAAGCTGCCCAATGGGCGCGCCAGCTTTTTGCAGCAGCTGAAGCACAACAAATTTTTTCCCGGGCGCAGAAATTGATGCACAACTCAAACGAAGTTATCAGCGATGAACTCATTCATGATTTTTATGCTGAATGGACCGAGATGGCATATGAGCTACAAGATGTTCAAACGATTCGGGAGCAAAATTCTACATTATTGAAATTGGGCAGAGAAAGACGTAGCCAGTTATTAATTGGTACTGCTTTGGATGGTTTGAGTGACGCTTGTATGGCTGAGAACCAATTCGAGGAAGGTTTGACATATACCAACCAGGCGATCTCTTATCTCAATCAAACTGACAATGCTTTTGAGAAGATGGACACCCACATCCATCGCGGTGTTTTCCTGTACATGCTGGGGAGAATTGACGAAGCCATCCAATCATTCGAACTAGCTCTCACGTTTGGTGATGGTGACCATAACCCACAAATGCAACGCGCGTTGGCTAATGCACATTACCAGCTCTCACTTTCACAAACGCTATCCGGTTGGCCTGAATTAGGTCTTAAAAATGCACTTCTCTCTTTAGATATAGCCAATAAAATTGGACACCACCACATTGCGATCACTGCATACACTGCATCGTCACTGGCACTTTATTTCATGGCAGACTATAGAAGAGCCCGCCAGAACAATCAAAAGGGGATTGAGCTTGCTGAACGAATACAAGCCAACCGCATGCTTGGGTATTTATACGCAATCCAGGGGTTCCTTGATATCGCTTCCGGACATCTAGGTGCAGCATACGAGTCTTCCCAATTAGTCTCGAAAATTGGGAAAGCTTATGACTACCAGGATATGCGCTCGATTAGTTACCGCATAATGGGTGATATATTTCTATTACTTGAAGCACCTTCCAAGGCATGTGAGTTATTTCAACAAGGTTTAAACCTCGGCAATCATGATTTTTGGGGATTGGATAACTTAATCCACTTAGGATATGCCCAGATAAGAAACAAAAAAACAGAGATTGGGATGCATAACCTCAATCGTGGAATTGATATAGCAAAATCCACTGGTTTGGGAATCATCACAATCATGGGAAATCTATTCTTAAGCTACGCCCATATTAATATGGAAGAATGGGACCTAGCTCGTCAAATTTCCTACTCACTTGAGAAACAAGCTCGCAGAAGGTCTATGCTTCTGGTCCAGACCATGAGCCAGATTACTCAAGGTATCTCCGAATCAAAAATTGGGATTAAAAGTGTTTCTATCGAACAGCTTCAATCGACCCTCGATACCCTTGCTGATATTGAAGATCCTTTTATTGAATTGAGGACTTTGATCCGATTGATAAAAGCTAAACAAGAATGTAGTCTTGATACCATATCAGACACCGAGCGGGTTTATGAAATTCTCGAATTTTTTGAAAAAAATGCTTATCCAGAATATATACTCCTGGCAGTCCTTGAATTTCGCCAAAAGTTGCTCAAGCTTATTTCACTTTAGATTTATGTCAACGTTTTGGCAACGCCTGCATGGTATAGTCAGTAATAATAAATTATCACTTACCTGCAGGGTGCCGGGGTTTCTTACTAGGGGTCCTGCAAGAGCCGACAGCAGTTTCGGGGGCATACCGCTGTCGGCTTTGCTTTTCAAATAATTCTCTAATCCAGACAAATCAAATATTTGTTTATTTCGTGTACAATTCCCCCATGTCTGCTATCCCGCAAATCATCAAATCTCGGCATCGTCGTGAAAAACGAGAGGGCGACAGGTTTATTAGGCGACTCAGCCAATTTGCATTATTTGTCCTGATAACCCTCAGCCTGATCTTCTCAATCTTAATAATAACAATTTCAATCTTATTTGCCAATTTGTCAAAAAGCCTCCCTTCACTGGAGACTCTCCCACTGATACTCCAGTCACCTGATGGTCAGCTGCCCCCACCTACCCGATTGCTCGACCACAGTGGGCAGCACCTAATTGCGATCCTAGAGAATTCAAACGCGAGCGGACGAAAATATTTATCACTTCAAGGTGATAACCAACCTCAAATTCCGAATTCACTGATATCGGCAACTATTGCCTCCACAGACCCGAGTTTTTGGACAAATCGTGGATTCACTTGGAATGGCATTCAAACCGGAATTCAGTCAACAATTACACAGAAACTAATAAGCGACAACCTGTTATGGGATCAGGCTCCATCCTTCAACCGGTCAATTGTCGAACGCATATTAGCTGCCCAGGCGAATGCACATTATGGTCGTGAGCAAATTCTTGAATGGTACCTAAATTCAACATATTATGGGAATTTGGCTTATGGTGCAGATGCTGCTGCACGAATTTATTTTGGAAAACCGGCCACTAAGTTAAACCTGGCTGAAGCAGCGATTCTTGCTGCAGCTGCTGAAGCTCCCTCTCTCAATCCTATCGATGCACCCATAGCTGCTTTAGGTGCAAAAGACAAAATCCTCCAACAAATGCATGCGCAAGAGATGATATCCGGCGACCAACTGAGAGCAGCTTTAGATGAGCAGCTCGAATTTGAGCCTGCACATGATTTTTCTTTCGATCTCGCCCCAGATTTCACCAGATTAGCAGTTGAACAAGCATCTCGTTTTATCCCTCCTGATCGGATTTTCCGTGGCGGTTTGAATATCATTTCCTCATTAGATTACGATTTACAAAGCCAAGTTGAATGCACAACTTCTACACAAATCTCCAGAATAATCAATGCAGACACAGGGGATATTGTTGAAAATGGGTTAGAAGAATGCGAGATGGCACGTTTGCTGCCCTCGCTGCAACAAGAGTCCAGCCTCCCAGATCCTTCACTCACCTCCAGCGTGATCGTCATGGATCCCAACAGCGGCCAAATACTGGCAATGGTCGGTGGAAATGAACCTGAATTAAATCCAAACCACCAACCAGGTCGACCACCCGGGTCAATTCTGACCCCGTTTATATATTTGACAGCATTCTCCCGGGGTTCCAGCCCCGCATCCTTGCTTTGGGATATACCCGCCAGTCTGGTCGAAGGTTTCTCTGATATCCAGAATCCAGATGGTCAATTCCATGGTCCAGTAAGTGTGCGGAATGCTCTGGCAAATGATTATTTGGTACCTGCCCTTCTGGTATTAACTCAAATGGCTCCCGACCAAGTTTGGCACACTTCCCAACAGCTCGGTTTGGGAAGTCTTCAAATCCCATCAGGAGAAGGAGCCTACCGCTTACCTTTCGAGGGAGGAGAGGCTACGTTGCTCGAGCTTAGCCAGGCATACGGAGTACTTGCTGCACAGGGCATTTTAGCTGGAATATCCCAAGATACTGATCCCTCTCAGAGCCAGAATTCACCTATCAATCCGCAAGTGATACTTAAAGTTGAGGATTATTCAGGAAATGAATGGTTGGATTGTACTGGTCAAATCACTGAATGTCGCACTCTCAAGCGTCCAGTCATATCTCCACAATTAGCCTTTCTTGTCACAGATATCCTCAGTGATGAGACAGCTCGCTGGCCGAGTCTTGGACATCCAAATCCCTTAGAGATTGGACGACCTGCCGCTGCAAAGATCGGCAGCACAACTACCCAGAATGATTCCTGGACTGTTGGCTATACACCCGATTTGGTTTCCGCCGTGTGGTTAGGAACGGAGGACACAAACCAGGGGATAGTGATCTCTCCAAATTGGGCAGCGGGACTCTGGCATGCAGTTATGCAATATTCAACGAGGGATAAACCTGTCGAGGAATTTATTCCTCCACCAGGTATAAGTGAAATGAAAGTCTGTGATCCATCAGGATTGCTGCCCACCGATGAATGTCCCCACATTGTGAATGAGGTTTTTATCGTTGGTAATGAACCCACTCAATCAGACAATCTATTTCAAAATTACCTAATCAATCGCGAAACGGGACGCTTGGCCACAATCTTCACTTCTCCAGCATTAATTGATGAGAAAGTATTTATGGTTGTGCCTCCTGAGGCAGAAGAATGGGCGAAAGAAGCAGATATACCTACGATTCCTGAATCTTACGATATTCTCGATATTAACCCAATCCAATCCATGAATGCACGAATTACATCTCCATCCATGTTCAGTACAATTAGAGGGTCGGTTCCCATCATCGGACGAGCTGCTGGAGAAGGCTTTGATTCTTATCGTCTTCAAATTGGAACAGGTCTCAATCCCCACAGCTGGCTTCAAATCAGTGAGGATGTTCATAAACCGGTTCAGAACAGCGAGCTCGGTGTATGGGAGACTGAAGGATTAAGTGGACTCTATGCACTCCAGCTGATCGTCACTTACGAAGATGATATTGTTGAATCTACCACCATCCAGGTCACTGTTGACAACCAGAAACCTCAAGTTATTATTCGCTATCCTCAAGAAAATCAAGTAATCCGTTTATCAGAAACAGAAACGATCACCATCCTGGCAGATATCAGCGATGACCTAGAACTGGCAGAAGTAGAGTTCTTCGTCGACAGCGATTTGGTGGCGACATTAAATTCTCCACCTTATGCCTTCCCATGGAAGGGCAAGACCGGTGAACATTCCCTGCGGGTGCGTGCATCGGACCGCGCGGGAAACGTGAGCGATGCTCGAGCGAGAATATTGGTTGAAAAATGAGCATTATATCCCAGGAAGATTAAATCTCCCGGAATTCAACTATTCCGGGAGATTTAAATTAATTTACAAACCACGATAAATTACGGTAGCGAACCGACAACATCGAAGGTCGCTAATATCTGGTCAAGTGCATCAAAATCCGCTTCTTTGGCGATCTGCATTTCAACAGTTTAGGTGATTAGTTTACTTATACTTGCGGTATAGGAAGAATGCAGCCAAACCAGTTGATAGAGCGACGACGATTAAAAATAATTCTGCTATTCGAACTACGGTTCGCAAATTAATTCCAGGCTGGAGTTCATCATCTGGAAGTGTAACTGGATCTCGCATCTCAATTCTTAGATTGGGTTCTTCTTCAGGTTCAGCCACCCCTCCAATAACATCTTCCATCTCTTCAGCTGGGGCAGGCAATGCAGTTGCCAGCAATTTCTCTAACCCAGGAGCAGGTTCGACAGATGGACTGATTATTGCTTCCGCAGCTGGCGGAGCAGCTTCTCCTTCCATTTCAAAACGATCCACCGATTCCTCAGCAGGAACTTCTGGGAGTTGACCCTCAATAGTTTCAGCTTCAACTTCAAGCTGTTCCGCCTCCTCAACAGCCGATTCAGCAAATTGCATTGTCCTTGCTGGTGCCATAACCAGGTTTGGAAGCATAAAGACATCACCAAAGAACAACAGGACAAGAAGTAAGGTTGCCAGCACAGAAGCAAGCCTTAGCACAGGGAAAGCCCGGCGAGGCTTATGTTTTTCTCCCACCATCGCTGGTGTTAAATAATAGTTTCGTGGCGCGCGTATTGTAGGTAAACTGCGCATCATCGTCCTTGTACGCTGGATTTGGTCTAAGGTATTCCGCAATTCCTCATCTGCCTGAATGTTCGCTTCTAGACGTTCCCGTTCTTTTCTAGATAGCTCACCATCCAGATATGCGGATAATGCCTCCAAATCTCGATCAGATATACTCATTTTTCGCCATAACTCAACAGTATTTTTCTTATGATCCCAGACGCATTGACATCGGTAAAAGTTCCCAGAATCCTTGCAGACATTCCCGCATTCGACTGCGAGCTCGAGCTAAACGGCTTTTCACCGTACCCAGGGGCTTTCCAATAACACTAGCTGCTTCGAGATAGTCCATACCTTGAACATCAACCAGCACAACAACTACTCGGAAATCAGTCGGCAGTTTATCAAGACAATGCTGGATTGCTTGACCCAATTCAGCTCGAACGACATTATCTTCAGGCAGCTCTCCAGGATCGGCGATCCAATGGGGAGACTCGATCTCGTCACCGGACTCATCTAATGGTTCAAGTGATGTTGTTGGGCGACGTTTTCTGCGGCGTAATTCGTCATAACAGGCATTCGTGACGATTCTTAATAACCACGCTCGGAATGATCCTCCCCTGAAAGAACGCAGCTTCTTGTATGCAGAGATAAAAGCTTCTTGAGTGGCATCATCCGCAGCTTGAGACTCCCCCAACACTCGATAAGCTTGGCTGTAAACTCGATCTTGATAAGCTAAGATCAACCGGTTGAAAGCATCCAAGTCCCCCTGCTGAGCATCTTGAATTAAAGCAAATTCATCCATTGACGCGTTTCACTCTGGTTGCCACCAACCAAAAGATCCCTCGCCAGACCAGGATCGCCACCGCGCTAACTCCGCCTTAAATGATAACAATAACCGGCAGGATAGGTGAGTTCAACATCAAACCGCGCAACCAAGCTGCCATGGGCGAAGTCAAAATCATCGCCCACAATGGACTCCACAGCTGCCGTCCATCGTGGAAAACTTCTGTATCGTAAACATACAAAAAAGGCGCAACTAGAAACCAGGCAACCACCAGAGGAATAAAGGTAGTTAGCATCCGAGAACCAGCTGTATCAGCAGTCCCGTGACTGGCAAAGCCAATAACCGTCACAATTGCGAGTGTGATGATATCCCCAGCGATTAATACAAATCGCTGTAGATTGCCGCGATTCTGCATATTGGATAAATCCTAACCTAAAGCATTGATTGGGGCAAGGGGAATCACTTAGGAGTACTCCTATTGCCCTAAATCTGAAAGGCAGTTACAATGCTTCGGAAGGTTGTCATGGATCACAATCATAAAATGACTGAAAAAAAACACAGCGACCATTTTGGCAGCAATATCTGATGATCATTGGCATTGGCACAGTTATTTTATTTATCGGTTCGTTAATTCTTGGTGACCACAAACAAATGACGAATCTGTATTTCTGGAGCACCCTCATTTTATTTATGTTCGCCACCGTTCCGGTTTTTACCGAAGTAGGAACGAATGCGAAAATCGCCGGCAAAACCCTCATAGATGAGGAGAAGGTTTGCTCGCAACGTAAAGAGAAACAACCCGCATTCGATCCCGGTGCTCGGATAACTTATCTATCCGGTTTGGCTGGTATCTCTACATTTATTCTCTCTTTTCTAGCTCTCAGTATAGGTTAATAATGGATAATTCCCGTCGCAATCTCTTAATTATCGTTGTTGTAATACTAATCGGTTGTTTTTTTGTCTCCATCGTCGGAATCGGAGCTCTGGGATATTTTTTCCCAGTGGATAGAATATTGACGGTGTTAGCAACAAACGAGTCTGTTTCGATGGTAACAGAAGTTGCTACACTCGTACCGTCTGCCACGCAGGAGGCACCATTCACTGCGACACCCATCCCTACTTCAATACCTACTGCGCATGATACAGAAGCACAACCAACATTGCAAGTTACAGAAGTACCAACACCAGGACCAATCCCGCCTGAGATCGCTGAGCAGATGGATCAAATCGAAGCACAAGTTATCAACATCAGAGAATTAAAGCCCTCCGGTACTGTAACCCGCGCCCTTCTTACCCGCGAGCAGCTGCGCCAGAAAATCGAAACCGATTTCTTTGAAGATTACTCCCCGGAAGAAGCACAAGAGGATTCTCTGGTATTATCCGCGTTTGGCTTACTGGAGCCCGGTTTTGCCATGTTCACATTTTATCAAGACCTGCTCAGTGAACAGATTGCCGGTCAATATGATCATAAAAATAAGGAAATGGATATTGTCCAGGGATTTGGTTTTGGAGGACCAGAACGCCTTACTTATGCCCATGAGTATACCCACGCCCTTCAGGATCAGAACTTTGACATCGAGGATGGTCTGAACTATACAAACGAATCCTGTGAAGAAGATTCGGAACGCTGTGCTGCTATTCAAGCCCTTCTTGAAGGTGATGCATCCATGTTAGAACTTGATTGGTTTTACAATTATGCAACCCAACAAGATATGATCGATATTCAGGATTTTTATGCAGAATATGAAAGTCCTATATACGATAGTGCACCTGATTTCTTGAGAGAAGATTTCATTTTTCCATATATTTATGGTCAAACTTTCGTCGAGTACTTATATAACCTTGGTGGTTGGGAGGCGATTAATGATGCCTATAGAAATGTCCCGGTCTCAACTGAACAGATTCTGCATCCGGAACGATATCCTGCAGACCAACCTGAAAATGTAGAAGTTCCCGATTTAATGCCTATATTAGGTGAGGAATGGCGTGAGTTAGATCGCGGAGTTATGGGGGAGTGGTACACATTTCTCATTCTGGCCCACGGCTTGAACCCTGAAGCAAGGTTGAGCGAATCCGAATCCAAGGCAGCTAGCGATGGTTGGGGAGGGGATGAGTATCTTGTGTATTATCACGATCAAAATAGCGCCATAGCTCTCGTCATGCATACATCCTGGGAAAGTGTGAATGATGCCACCCAATTCTACAACGCATTTCAAAAACATTCTACTGCCCGGTTCGGTGCTCCTGCAAACCTGCAAAACAACCGAATTGGCTGGACGCATGAAGGTGGATATACTGAACTCAGCACCCAAAATCAATTCACCACCTGGGTTTTAGCCCCAGATGAAGCAATTGCTCAGCAGATTTGGTCCGCAATCTATAGTCCTTAATCTGATCCACCATTCGGTTGGGTAAAACTTCTACACCTGGAATCTAGCTTCGAAACTCCAAGTGTGGATTAATAACCCAAGATAAATAATTGGTTTTTTTACACGAGATACAACCAATATATACAAATCTGATCTTTGACAGGGTGAAACAATTCGACTGTCGGGATATTCAATTGTGTTCTTCAGCTCATTATGGGGGTAAACCCAATTAATCCACACTTACCAAATTAGTCAACTCGATAAAGAAACTGGGGTTTTATTCTTCACCATCTAACTTGTTGATCAATTCCTGGTATTCCACTTTATCTGGCGGATCAAGATCTAGGATAGCCCTAATCGCTTGTTTTGCACCCTCACGATCACCAACATCGAGCAGCAATTCCCCAATCGCATCATATTCCTGAATTGCTGCCTCAATTTGCCCATCCTTGAGGTGCAGCTCTGCTTTTTTCCGCCTGATGAAAATCCGTTCCGGGTATTCGTCTACTAGCTTCTCCAAATATGTCAATACTAACTCATCTTCACCGCTTATCTCCATGAATGATAAATAATCATTCACCTCTATCTGCGCCTGTTGATCCTGACCTAATCGTAACTTCAACTCAATTAACTTCTCAGTAGCTTGGTAATCATCTGGTTTTACTGAACGAATTTGTTCATAAATCTCTACTGCATGCTTCCAATCTAAACTCTGCAATTCGATATCTGCCAAATGATGGAGGATATTGACAGTAAGTTCACGATTTGTTCCAGTATTCTGGGCTAGCTGGTACGCATCAAGATAGGCTTCACGTGCCCTGTTCAGATCAGCTAGGTTGTAGTAAACCCCGGCTAAGTTGACCTTTTCTTGAATAGCTTCATTATATTGACCCTTCTCTTCTTGCAACGCAATTAGCTGCATCCTTGCATTTAGGTCCATTGGTGCGGCTTTTAATAATCGTTGCAAAACTTTAATTGCATGAAGCGTTTCACCTCTGGCACGGTAGGTCTGAGCAATGGCTCCAAACTTCTCAATTGCCTCTTTCAGGTGTTCTTGTTTCAGCAGCAGCTCTCCCATATAGGTATGCAAAGGCAAATATGTGGGCGCGAACTGAATCGCAAAGTAGGCTTCTTCCATTGCCGAACGCATATGCCCTGATCTGGCGTATTGATTGATCGTTCTCACAGATTCAACAATCCGATATCCTTGCGGATTAGTTAAAACCTCGCCTACCGGGATAGATGGAGCACCATCAATATCAATCTGATAATCCCCCCTTGTTTGCGCCAGATGTATTTGCCAGCCGGGCCGAAATAACATATCTTCAATCAAATCACAGAGTTTATTTTTTATCTGTGGATCGGATTGTTTTGACTCAGCCTCTAAGATGGGATCATACATGCGCAGTATATCTGCGCTCTGATCTTTAGGGACGACTTGTGCATCTGCCAATCGCAAGGCTTCGAGGTAATTCGTTGCAGCTTCATTCAAACGACCCATGAAGCGCATCGTTCTTGCCAAGATAATCCGAGCAGCTAAAGCATAATCCGCAGCGCCTAAACTGCGCTCAAGATATCTCACAGCACTTTCCAAACGATCGCCTCGTGAATGGATGAAACCCAGATCAAAATATGCTGCTGGGTGATCCAATCCAGCTTCAACCGCCTTTTCAAGCTCCTCAGCAGCCTCTTGTTCAGATACTTTTCCCCGATTAATTACTGCTCGCTGCAAATGAGTGAAGACAATTTGTGGATCTCCTTGCCTGATGAACCCAACAGAGGGAGTCCCATCTGCGATACCTTGCATTTCTCGAGCAAATTCCACCTGGTCGTTTTTCCGGTCCCCTGCCTCTTGTTCAAAAACTAAATTCGCCAAGGCAAGCAATGCTTTCTTGTGCGCCTCAGCCACAGGATCAAGATCTGATACTTCATCTTCCCTGCTTGTCACAGGTTCAGACAGCGGAATGGATTCTCGCTCAACTCGGAAAGTTTCTTCACGTGAGGGAATAGGTTTCGGAAGGGATACCCCATTTTCAATCAGGGACAATGCCTCCGCTGCCTCACGACTGGTGGGTTGAATAGAGAGCGCATGTTCTGCTGCCTGTTTAGCGTTTTCCAATTCTCCTTGATGCTGCATTAAACTGGCAACAATCAAGAATTCGGTTACAGCTTGTTGTTTGCGACCTGTACGCTCGTAAATTAGTGCTAACCTCGAATGGGCAGGTAGATTCTCTGCATCGGCTCGATTGACTCTCACCAAACATTCGACGGCTTTAGCAATATTTCCTTCTTTATGGTAGAGTTCACTTGCACGCAGAGCTGGTGTGATAACTTGCTCATTTTGTCCTAGCAATTCAAACAGTTGAGAGGTTTTTTCAAATCCCAGAGGATCCTCTGGTGATACTTCCACCGCCTGTGCATAATATTGAAGCGATTGGTCATACAAACCAAGCTCATACAAGGCTAACCCAAGACTAACTAAAGCTTTTGGATCATCCGGCATCTCTTCGAGCGCCTGGCGATAATGATCTGCAGCATCCTGCCAATCCTGATCCCAGGCGGCAGTATGACCTTGATTCATTGCTTCGTGAAAACGATTCTGGCTCTCAGTCATGGTATCTCCGTCTGATTATATACCCCATTTCTAGATCGGTGACATATCATTCCAGTTAGGACCGCTTCGGGCATCGGTTTGTAGAGGGATTTTCAGTGGGTAGGCAGCTTGCATAACCCGGCTCACCAGGTCCGCAGTTGGTTTAAGCTCTTCGATGGGACATTCCAGTACTAATTCATCATGTACTTGCAGCAACATTTTTGCCGATAAGCCAGCTTGTTTTAGAGCTTTAGGAACCCGAAGCATGGCAATTTTCATAATATCCGCTGCAGTCCCTTGGATTGGAGCATTGATCGCCTCTCGCTCCTCACGATTGCGAATATTACGATTGGTTTGCGTCTTCAACCCAAGGAAGTAGCGCCGACGACCTAATAATGTTTCAACATACCCCTTCTCTGCGGCCTGTGCTTTCATCCCATCCAGGTAATTCTTTACTCCTGGAAATTGCTCGAAGTACGCGTAAACAAAATCTTCCGCTTCCGCCAGAGTGATATCCGTGTAGCGTGATAAACCAAAGGCACTCATCCCATAAATTAAACCAAAATTGACTCCCTTCGCCCGGTCACGCTGTTCTTTCGAAACCTGGTTAATAGGCACTTTGTAAATCGCAGCAGCAGTCGCTGCATGGATATCCTGTCCTGCTTCAAATGCGGCCAGCATTGTTTCATCATTTGACATATGGGCGACAATGCGAAGTTCGACCTGTGAATAATCAACAGAAAGCAAAGTATTCCCTGGTTCAGCGATAAAAGCCCTTCGGACCCGTCTTCCAAGCTCAGTTCGGATAGGGATATTTTGTAAGTTAGGAGCGGAGGATGCGATTCGACCAGTGACTGATCCAGCCTGGTTATATGAGGTGTGGACCCGCCCAGTACTTGGGTTCACTTGTAGTGGGAGCGCGTCAACATAGGTATTTTTTAGTTTTGATAATTCCCGGTACTCGAGCACCCAATCCACTACCGGATGATCTCCTTTCATTGCCTCTAGTGTCCCAGCAGCGGTGGAATAATAACCGCTCGAAGTTCGCTGGGTCCGATCTGGCGGAGTGAGCTTTAATCGCTCAAATAAAGCTTCTGAAAGCTGCTGAGGCGAATTGAGATTAAATTCCAGACCCACAGAGTCAAAAATCTGGGTTTCAATTGAACCTAATCGCTGGCTCAATTCCTCCGACATCTGCGCGAGATAATCAACATCCAACCCAATTCCGGCCATTTCCATTTCTGCAAGCACCTGGACAAGAGGCATTTCGATCTCGTTGAACAATCGTGTTGCCTGGCGTTCATCCAATTCTTCTTCAAGTTCGAGCTGCAGGCGTAATGGAATCACTGCATCGTCTCCGGCATAATCGGCTGCTTCAGCAATGCTCACATCCGCCATACTGCGTTGGTTTTTCCCTTTACCAATCAGTTCCTCGATCGTCGTCATCTTGATATTAAGTCGAACCCAAGCAAGGTTTTTTAATCCTAGATTACGTGAAGTAGGATTAATCAACCACTCGGCGATCATGGTATCAAAGGATAGGGGTTGTACCTTCATCCCATTACGAGCCAGAATCACAGCATCGTATTTAATATTGTGTCCAACTTTTGGTATTTCTGGATTTTCAAGAGGTCCGCGTAGTGCTTCAAGGATCACATCCTTTGGTAACTGCTTTCCCCCGTTTACCTGGTGACCGACAGGTATGTAATACCCACTATCTAGATCTATGGCCAGGGAGATCCCAACCAGATCTGCCTCCATCTGGTCGGTGGATGTGGTTTCGGTATCAAATGATATCCGCTCAGCACCTTCCAATTTTGAGATCAATTCATTTAACTTCTCATCGGTATCAATTATTATCGATTGAACCTGCGACTCATCCTTGGGATATTCCTTCATCTCATCAGTTTCCACAAGAAAAGTCAATTGATCACCATGGGATATAAATTCTGAATCCTGCGTACCAACCATTTTCTCGAGACGGGTGAACAATGAGCGAAACTCAAGCTCGCGAAACAGTTTCTCTACTTTTTGAGGGTCAAAATGCTCAGTTCGTGCCTGATCAAGATCTAGAGAGACATCTAAGTCTGTCACAATCCTGGCCAATTCCTGGCTCATCAATGCATCGTCATGACTTTTTTCTAGCTTGTTGCGAACTGAGGTGGATATATTCTCTAGATTGGCATAAATATTCTCAAGTGTATCGTATTCAGTCAACAGCTTTACTGCGGTTTTTTCACCAACGCCTCTTACTCCAGGTATATTGTCGGATTTGTCCCCTACAAGCGCCTTAAAGTCCACAATCTGGTCTGGACGTACACCAATAAATTCGATCACATCATCTAGCAAGTAATCTTTTGCATCAGACAATGATCTTCCAGGGAGACTGACCATCACGCGATCGTTGACCAGCTGCAGCAGGTCCTTGTCACCGGTGATAATTTTTACCCCCAAACCTGCATCCACTGCCTTTACCGCGACACTGCCCAATACATCATCTGCTTCATACCCCTCGAGTTCAAGTCGCGGTATATTGAAGGCATCTACCAGTTGACGCACTCTTACCATCTGGATAACCAGATCATCTGGCATTTTCTCCCGGGTTCCTTTGTAGTCTGAGTACAATTCGTCCCGGAACGTTTTCCCTGTATCAAATGCGACCATCAAATAATCTGGTCGCTCCTGTTCCAAGATTCGTAATAAAACACTCGCAAAACCGTACACCCCCGCCGTTGGTTCACCATCTCGAGTAATCCAATGCTGCCCACCAGTACCTCCACGCGTTAACGCAAAGTAAGTTCGGTACGCCAAAGCATGACCATCCAGAAGGAAAATAGTGGGAGGCATGTTTAATACCCCTTTGGTATCAACCCTAAGTATGAAGCAGGGTTGCCAAGATCAATTTTTCCAACCCTGTGAGTATACACAAACATTTATAGAGATTGTAATAAAGGTGTGATTTAATTGTTTAATATCACCAAGAATTGATCAGTAGTGTAACATGGGCCACCATGAACGACAAGACTGTTGACATTCACCTATGAACATGATATTTTTAGTATAGGATGGTCCAGGCCAAGAGAGTCACTAATGCTGTTTATATACTGATTTTGCTCCTCAGCCTGACCGCTACTGGGGGAGGTTATGCCGTCGCGCAGGAATCCGATGGATCTACTCGCCAAACCACAGTCGTCATTGAAAAGACATTATATGAATGGTGGCTGCTCCGTTGGACCGATAACATCCTGGTGTGTCAGATTTTCGTCGATCACGAGGGTCCTCCCATCGCAGAGGAAGTTATCGAAGAGTGTGGTTCAGACGTATACGAGCAGTGGTTAAAAACTCCCCCTTGTGAAGCTGCTGCGGCAGGAGAACCTACAACCTTTTGCCCAGGATTGTATGCGTATTTTGCCGGATTCCAACCCGGAACAATTACATCTGTTGTCGATCTCCCTACTCCAAGTGTCTGGCTCAATGTATCAGGATGCTCGCTCAATCCACCAGAAAATTTTTGTCCTCAACAACCAAAGTTAGTCTTCACTGGAGAAGAACCGCTTCCAGATCAAGAGATCGAAGCCATTCATGTTGTTGTTGGTGGAGTAAAGGTATCCTGCCAAGGGGATACTTGCGAGGTCCCTGTGAGATCGACACCATTATCGGGGACTGAAGTCGATTTTTGGGCGGATTCCACATTTGGTGATTCCAGCGAGCATTTCACTGCTCTGGTGCGGGTGATCGAGACAGGGGTACCGACTAATCCTGGTATCAATGGTTGGTATGTTGATGTTCTCAGCTCGCAATGGCTCGGCGGACCAGTCGATAGCTGCTCCGTAATCTGGGAATCATTTCCTCCCCCCGGGTTACCTCCTTCCTGGCTCTCCACTCCTTCTCAAACGCTACTTCTAACTTCTGTAGAACCGTATCAATATCTTGCTGGGAGATTGATATCACAAGGTTTAGTCGACGCTACTGAGTGTGCAAATAACGGTCTATTGGTAAATGGATATGCAGATGCTTGTGGTTTGAGCGAGGCGCGCCCCTTAGTAGATCAATGGCAAAACCAGTTTGATAACCGCATATTAGAAGTCGCCAGAGAGACCCATCTTCCAGCCCAGGTGATGAAGAATATATTTGCCCAGGAGAGTCAGTTTTGGCCTGGCGTTTTTCGAGTTCCTCAAGAATATGGTTTAGGTCAAATCACTGACATGGGAGCAGATACGATTTTGCTGTGGAATGAACCATTTTATGAAAGTTTTTGTCCCTTGATCCTTTCTGAGACTACTTGTTCACAAGGGTATCTTGGATTAGAAGAAGAGGAACAAGCGATCCTGCGCGGGGCACTTGCTCTGGAAGCAAATTCAGACTGTCCGGAATGTCCATCAGGGGTGGACTTAATTCATACTGATATTTCTGTGATGCTTTTTGCTCAGGGAATTCTTGCTAATTGTGACCAGGTGGGCCAAACGATATACAACGCCACGCAAAAAACCCCCGGAGCTGTGAGCAGCTACGAGGATTTATGGCGCTTCACTTTAGCAAACTATAACGGTGGATCAGGTTGCTTGGCCTTCGCCATATTCAGTACCTGGGGGCTAAGGGAACCGATGGATTGGGCTCACGTGTCTTCCCACCTTACCCAACCTTGCCAGGGGGTTATCGCCTATGTCGAGTCAATTGCCCAGTAAATCTACTTCACTAATCGATTAGCGAGCTTGATAAATTCTTCCCATTCTTCCTTAAAGAAATGAATAGTTACATTATTTAGTTCCAAATGGTAGGTGGATTCATCATCTGGTTCGTCAGCTCGCCAGACAGTGTAATTATCAGTTTCAGCGAGCGTTTCTATATTTAAATCAGATTTTCCATTCATCAAAATTGCACCTTTTCACCTTAGGGAGCTGGCAATACAAACCAGGGATTAATAAACCCTCCCAGGTAGCGAATCTCAAAGTGGAGATGTGGTCCTGTAGAAAACCCGGTATTACCCGCATATCCAATAACTTGACCTTGTAAAACACTTTGCCCACAACTCACGCCTACTGAACTGAGATGTGCGTACAGTGATTGATAGCCATTTCCGTGATCAATCATGATCATATTTCCATATCCACCTAGCGCTGAGCCAGCAAATACCACCACACCACTATCCGCAGCATACAAACGGGCACCAGAACCAGCTGCAATATCTATCGCCAGATGGCCAGACCAATAATCATTTCCTGATAAATAATGATTATCCGCGGGCCAGATAAACCCACCAGTGCCATAAGCACCCTCGTATCCACCAGGACAAGTGCCAGAACCATACAATGAGCTGGACACTCCTGCCCGTCCACGCGGAATTGTCGGTACAATCCACTGCTTGAATTCCCGGTGACCTCCGGGAAGCATCACAAAAGATCCAACTTCAACTACCGGATTCGTGAGATCGAATTTATTTCCTGACCATCCAATAATATCTTCGATATTCGCTTCGAAACGGTCAGCTACACTTTGCAGAGTATCTCCTTCTTCCCATTCGTACAAGACACCATCAGTCGGTGGTATTTTCAAGCTCATCTCTGGAGAAAGCTGATCAGGATTATCATTCAGCAATGCATAGTTCGCCCACAAAACTGACTCAGGTTCAAGTCCGAAAGATTTGGCAATCGCAAATACCGAATCGCCAGTATCGACTGTGTAATCTTGAGGATCTTGGCGTGGTCTGGTGGGGATGATTGTATGTAAATTTGTATGCCTGAAAATTGCTGCTTGCTTATCAGGTACTGATAATTGGGGCAGGTCAAGGTCTACATTCGTGAGCTGCTGTGGTTCAGGTAAAACCGGGACTGTTGTTTGATCAGATGGACCAGCCTGGACTGATGTGACCCGCCAACCAAGATAAACAGCTATCACGACAAGTGCGATAGCAAAAACCCATGCCCCCCAATACAACCCACGGTTGACTGTGGGTTGTGAATTATCCTGCGTTTCACTCACAGATTCGCCTCGTGCAGTGTCTCCAAAAACTCCTGATTATCCGCTGTCTTGGCTAATCGCTGCAAGATAGCCTCTGTTGCACTGGACGAATCTAACCCGGCACCATGTGGAGGACCTGTGACCATCTGGTCGACCATCCGCCGCATCAGCCAAACGCGCGGCGTGATATCAGGTCCAAGCAGTAATTCCTCCCGCCGAGTGGACGATCGTTCAATATCAATTGCTGGGAATATCCTTCGTTCCTGCAGCTTCCGGGAGAGATGCAGCTCCATATTACCAGTACCCTTGAATTCTTCATAAATTATATCGTCCATGCGAGAACCAGTATCAATTATACAGGTGGCCAAAATGGTCAGCGAGCCTCCGTCTTCAATATTTCTCGCTGCACCAAAAAAACGCTTGGGAGGATATAGTGCGGATGGATCGATACCACCAGATAGCGTACGTCCGGAAGGCGATACCACCAGGTTATACGCCCGAGCCAATCGGGTGATTGAATCCATCAGGATCACCACATCCCGGCCAACTTCAACCAGACGCTTGGCACGTTCAAGGACCATCTCGGCCACCCGAACGTGAGATGTTACTGGTTCGTCGAAGGTGGACGAGATCACCTCAGCATCAACCGAGCGGTCCATATCGGTAACTTCTTCTGGACGTTCACCGATCAACGCCACCATTAAATTTATTTCTGGGTTCTTAGTTGAAATTGCGTTAGCTATTTGCTTGAGGATCGTAGTTTTTCCAGCTTTGGGCGGGGATACGATCAAACCACGCTGGCCTCGACCAACTGGGGTGACCAAATTGATAAGACGGGTCGCTAAAGTCATCCGGTCAGTTTCTAAGTCGAACCTGACATCTGGAAAGATGGGCACCAGAGATTCAAATACCGGTCTACGCTTGGCATCGTCCGGGTCGAGCCCATTAACTGTTTCTACTTTTAATAATCCATAATGCCTTTCAGACTCGCGCGGCGGGCGAACATGACCAATGACCAGATCACCATTTCGTAATTTGTAACGCCGAATTTGTGATTGGGAAACATAAATATCATAAGGTCCAGGTTGATAAAGCCCTGAACGCAAGAAGCCAATCCCCTCGCTCAATATCTCGAGGATTCCACCGCGCAATTCTAGCCCTTCGCGTTCGGCTTCAGCCTGTTGGATTTTTAATATTAGATCTTCTTTTTTAAAACGATTCGCATTTTTTACGTCCAGTTCTTTTGCGATCTGACGTAATGAATTCAAGGGTGTTTTTTCTAGTTCTAGAACTTTCATCTCATGTTTACCTAATTGGAACAGATCGAAATTTGGATGATAATTAGGCGTCACTCATGAACAGGGTTCAGTGACGGCGTTTATCGCCATTGGTATCACAAAGTTAACTATTCCTACTCAAATCAATCAATAAGCGCGGTTGGGGGGTAAGGAGCTAAAGACAAGCAATCTAAAATTCACTCACATGGAGGGGGAGGTGCGTGAAAATTATAGCATGCTAATTGTAAGACTGCAAGCCCTAGATAACCCCGAATTCCACTTAATAATACCATTTTTCTACGAAATGATGTTGCTTTCCAACCGTTGCTTATAGGCTAATTGACATTCATTTTCCCTTAGGCTATAATCTTATAAGTGGGCAAAATTGGTTATGCTTCCCGGGCAGACCTAAATAATGACAAATTACAGGTCATTAAAGTGGGAGGTGATACAAAACAAACTTGAACTATCGGTTTTCAAATAACATTTAACTGATCAATCGAAATATTATACTTTTAATGCAAGGAGGATGCCAAATGAACAAGAAATTACTGATTTTCGCGATTTTCGTTACGCTGATCGTTTTATCAGTCGCAACAATTATTGCAGTTGCCAAAACTGACCTCGCCAGGTTTGAGGTGCTGAATAAAACCGACCAACCC
>DAOVCZ010000037.1 GCA_030669775.1 Chloroflexota bacterium
CCACGACAGGCATCTCCTTCAATGTTTATTCCAAAGCATGACAGTGATGACAAGGAAATATCTGCAAATCGAACGGAACCGTGTAGGGACCAAAGCCCTGGAATAACTTCCCCAGCAGTTATCCAGCTTGGAGAACCGAAACAAAGAATTCCAGCGGCTGTTAAGGCAGGCTTACTCTCTCCACAGGAAGAGGCAGTCCCTGAATCGCTGCGCTCCATCCAGGTAGAACTGGAAAGGGTAGCTTCCAAATTAAATAAAAAACCGCTGGCTCAAAAAGATGGCCGTTTTCCCGTTTATGTCATTTTCACAACCAGGAGTGGTTTAGAGAATCAATATGGTTCTGACCTTGTTGGTAAATTAGATCAGGAAATGAAACATGTCGTCCGCAGCGTCTCCTCACGCCATGATTGGGGGGCAGTCTTGGTGTATGCCGATGATCCAAACTGCATGTCTACTTTCAATCTCAATCCTGTCTCACCCGATGATCCCTGGTCACTCAAACTGGCTTTGGCGGATTTGGACACATTTTTTGGTCGAAAAGGAGAAATGATCGGCGCTCTACTGATTGTGGGTGGACCCGAGGTCGTTCCTTATCACAACCTGCCCAATCCGGTTGATGACGTTGATCTCGAGGTGCCCTCAGACAATCCTTATGCGACTCGCGATGAGAATTATTTCATTCCGGAGTGGCCAGTTGGGCGTTTGCCAGGTGGTCACCAGAAAGACGCCTCACCGCTGATCAATGGTTTACAACACATCGTAAATCATCATGCCAAGCTCAATCGGAAGAGAAACTGGCTCCAACGCTGGTGGGAGCGTTTTCGGCTCCGCCGTCTCTTCTCGTCTAATGGTAAAAAATCAAGCTGGGGATACACTGCTGCCATATGGCGCAGAGCCTCTCTATCAGTTTTTCGACCGATAGGTGCTCCGCATACCATGCTTATTTCACCACCTGTCCAGGCGGAAAGTGAAGAGGACAATAAAAATGACGGCTTGTTCCCATCCGCCAGATTGGGTTACTTCAACCTTC
This sequence comes from Chloroflexota bacterium, assembly GCA_030669775.1. Classification (GTDB taxonomy): domain Bacteria; phylum Chloroflexota; class Anaerolineae; order Anaerolineales; family UBA4823; genus PFL25. The sequence continues at coordinate 1,031 of DAOVCZ010000037.1, forward strand.
ACGGACTAGAGGACTCGAGCAATTGGTATGGACAGCGCGATCCGAGCGAACCGACGGAAATGCCCGATTATCCAGTTGCCTTACGCCCACAGGATGTATTAAACGATGATCATGCACCCAAGGTTGTCTTTAGTGAAGCCTGTTATGGCGCTAACATCGCTGATAAAAAAGTGGAAGAAGCCCTGGCGCTAAAATTCCTAGACTCAGGCAGCCAGACAGTGGTTGGATCTACTTGCACTTCTTATGGCTCGATTACAACACCCTTGATCGCTGCAGACTTGCTGGGTCAAGCATTTTGGAAATTCCTTCGCGAAGATCTTCCCGCTGGAGAGGCCTTACGCAGAGCGAAAATCCATCTCGCAAAGGAAATGCACCGCCGTCAGGGGTACTTGGATGGCGAGGATCAGAAGACTCTAATTTCTTTCTTGTTATTGGGCGACCCACTGGCTCAGTTATCAGGTACCTCAGATCAATCGAAGATCATCATGCGTTCAATGCGCGCCCCGGCATCCGTATATACAGTTTGCGACCGCAATGGCAACTGCCAGGAAGAAGACCAGCACACACCTCACCCGCTTCAAGAGAATCCCCCAGTTCCAAGCAAGACTCTTGCTCAAGTGAAGTCGATCGTCGAACAGTATCTCCCTGGCATGATGGATGCAAATATTCAATATGCTCGCAGTCATGCAACCTGTTCAGGTGAAGGTCATTCATGCCCAACCTCGCTCAATGGTGCCAAAGCTGTTTCTCGTGAAATCCCGGAACACAATGTTGTCACTTTGAGCAAGCATGTTGAAATATCCATATCCCCCTCAGGACAGATTCAAACTCATCACCACTTTGCCCGTGTGACGATCGATGACAAGGGTAAGATTATCAAATTGGCAGTCTCTCGATGAACCTCATGGTAAATCGATCATAATCGTAAATTATTCTTTGTGTTCAATTGTCACAAAAAATCAACCCCGGGTAACAAATTTACCGGGGTTGACTCGTTAATAAACCGATCAGAAGGTCGATATCAGGTTTTCGTAGTGCTTACTAGATTTATTCAGAATTCCAGATCAGATAATTATCTCCCACACAGCGCGGTTCCTCATCCATCCTAAATAAGCAAACTTTGTAAGCAATTAACGTCCCACTTGGCGCTTCTATTGGAGACAGTTTGATTGAGGTTCGACCGTTTACATCACTTGGCTGAAAATAAGCTTTCCTTTGGCTGCCATCCGGCATGGTGACGATGAGCACTGGTTCAAAATTCACCAATGGTTTGTCATCTTCGAAGAGAGCGACATGGATCTCCTGAAAACCTTTTGAAGATACAAACGTATCTTTTTCCCACGCTTTCAGATCGAGCTTATCTAATTCCTGGTTGGTTTCGAAATTTCGAACAGATTCATAATTCACGGCCTTATACTCTGTTCCCAGAGGTACGGGTCTCAGTCTTTGTTCTCCCTCGAGGTTGAGATTGAACTGCAGGCAGAGATTCGTGAAACACTGCCAGTAAACACCCGCTTCAGGAGAAAAAACTTCACTGATCGGTTCTCCCGCCACCTGCACACCTCCATAAAGATCGAGGTATTCAATGAAATAAATCGGAACATTGTAACCCATTCCACCTTCGATCTCATAGAAGATGCTCAGAGAGGAATTTTGCGGGTAGGTCAGATTTTGCGCGTGAGTAGCGATACTCTCCGTGATCGGTCGCGCATAAACCTCATTTGGAGTATCATTATCCGCTACCAACACGAGATTCTCAAAAATCACCTCGTGCTTTCCATCAGGAGCAAAATGAAATCCTGTCAGCGGTTTGCCGACAAAAGGCAAGCCAAGTTCGAGTGTCTTCTTCAAAAATGGGGCTGGCAATATCGGTTGCCGGGCAGGTATCCCTGCTGAAGGTTCTAGATTTCTGCAGTTCCTATCGCAGGCATAGGCACCATACGGCATCAATCGGATTTTTGTCTCGGTATCAAGCCTATAAAAACCGAGGTTTTCAAAATATTGTTCAACCCTACCTTTTTCCGGATTGTAATAAGCTTCGCTTATCGGTTTTCCTACAAAGTGAGCTCCCCCCAATCGTTCATATTCTTCAAGAAATTCTACGATCACCAGATGCCCGTTGATGATCCGCCCAGTTCTATATGCCTTACCAAGTAATTCACCCTCACCAACACCCAATTCCAAACCTAATGGTGCCAGTGCAAAACGACTGCTTTTTGCCGCCGAGGGATCGAAGATCATCAATCCTGCTTCTGTAAATTGTTTGGTCTGACCCTCACTGGTTGAAACAGGAGATATCGCCGGACCAAGTGTAGCCTCGCCCCCCAATGCCAGATAAAAGTCGCTGAATAACGGGTCTACTGGATAAGTGCCAGGTTTCAAATTTCCTGAATAATTTTTGTCAGACTTTTCGTCCCCTGATAATAGCCTATAAGACCAGCTAGTAAAATCGCTATCGCCAAAATCCGCCCCGCTGCATCCAATCAAGGTAACTGCCAGAAGTATGATTGGGATCAGATAAATTTTTCGCGATAAGCACTTCGGGCTCATAAGTTCACCTCGATTGAATATCGGGTTGGCTCTACTTCCCGTTTTCTTCCCACCCGCTCAACCAAACCAGAACAAGCCTGCCTCGAGCGTTATTATCTAACTCGAGTAGACTTTTCGGTAACCAGGCTGTCTCTTGTGGTGATCGTTATCCTTCTCTCCGAAGGATTTTTGCCTTATAATCATCGGGCAATGTTGCAGAGACCCTTGGTTTTGCGTCCCCGCCTCACAGCGGGTTTGCCTTTATCGAAGTCCTATACTAAGCGAATTGAATGATGGGCGAACACCGAGCGATTCAATTCTATGTTCAAAATCTGGAAAACCGTTATTGGTTCCCACCCACACCTTCTGCATGCATAATGCTACCATATTCGGTGGGTAGGAATGCTAACAATCCTGAAAGGCATCCACTTCATAAGGATCAATTGGTTCATTCCTTGCAGCTAAAATTATTCCCCAATCTTCTTTATGTCCAATAGGATAGTAATCTCCATTTTAATTTGCCTTGCATTTCTAACTATTTCTTGTTCTCCTCAAGAAAATGTAAATCCCGCTGTGGCTTGGGATTATACGGATCTCCGCATTCTCTCTGATTACGATGATCTCAATTCTGAAGGAGATTTCATCGCTGGTTACTCCCGTTTAGCAGGAAGCGATCTGCAGTTGCGATTTGATCTTCTAGATTTGCCCATAACGGGAACAATCGATATCTATATCGCCTTGGACACGGAGCCAGGCGGCACTCGCCAGCTGCCTATTGATGGATTCACAGAGATCGATTGGGACACCTTGCTTGTCTTACCTGCGGTTGGCAGCCCCCAAGCTTTTTCCTCCAATTCTATTGATGAAAATAACTTAAAGACGGATATTGAATCTCAGTTTTCGCTGCGGGAGGATTTGATTCCACGAGTTATAAGGATTCCCTGGCAGGATTATGTCTTAACTTCGATTAACCAAGCTGCATTACCCATATCCACCAAGGGTTTCAAAATTCAGGCGTTCAGTACTGATCCGGGCTCATCGAGCATCCGTGATTCGATCGGTCCTTTCAGCACGGGTGCTCTCCCCCCGCAGCCTGCACCTGTTGTTCTCGCATTTTGGAATACCTTTCCCGCTTACACACCTGCGCAATCTTTAAGACGTTGGGATGGGGCGCACACAGGTCCTTTTGGTGAACGACATGGTCTTTCCATCCTGCTCAATAACATTAAGCGATTTGGGGTGCCTGCTGTACTTCTGGACCTGCGAGATCCTTCCGCCTTATCTGCCCTCGATCATCTTGGTGCCATATCTGGTATAAGAGAGCTTGTCTCAAAAAAGTTACTTGTTCTGCCCGATTTAATTCCTGGTTCGCCTGCATTGCCCCTTTTTCCAACCGGACTCCCTGATTGGGCTCCCGGGCAATATCTTCAAGACTTGAGTGAGATTTCGGAACAGTATGGATTACCTACCAGCGATATATATTACACACCACGTCAATCGGACGATAATATCTGGAAATATGCGTTGACTTTTGGCCCAGAAGATTCACTAGGCAACCATACACCATCTGCTATAAGTTTTTTACCGTTGCCAGCTCAAACCCCTGATGAATTTCAGGCCACACCTGATGGACCTTCAATCACTATCCGCAAACAATTGCTGGACAATGCTCTGGAAATAAACCGTCAGAGTGGGGACCTCCCACTGCTGATCCTGGGTGGCAGTCTGGTTGAAAGTGCCTTTGCAGATCCCCTCTCCGCCGCAGCCACACTAAGCTATATCGCCAACCACCCCTGGATCAAACCTCTCAACGGCGATGATTTACGCTCTTTACCTGGCCGTGTTTCCCCTCAATTGATGCCTGGGGGGACCACACTCAGCACAGTCGAGTCTTATTCTCCTTCACTGATCCTCTCAAACCTTCCCAATCCGGCTGAATACTCTCAAAATCTGTTCATCCAATCTGCCTGGCAGTCGGCTTTATCGCTCTATACTCCCTTGCCACCAGAACCAGATATATTGCCTGCCGTACGGTCGAATTACTCTGGTCAGCCAGGAATCACTTTGGAGGCAGCTCGCTGGGCAGATAACCCGGTATCCCGGCAGGATTGCCTTTCAGATCCCGATCTTGATGGTTTACCAGAATGCATATTGGCCTCAGAAGGCCAGTTCGCAATATTCGATCTTGAAGGTGCCCGGCTATTAGCCTATTTCTATATATCAGAAGCTGGATTACACCAAATTATTGCTCCGACCTCTCAATTTATTGTTGGATTAGGCGATCCATCCACCTGGCAGCTCGACGCTGGAGAAGGGGCTGAGACAGCTGGCATCCATGGTGCCTTCACGGAAAATCCTCCACCTTGGGAACAATATTATGTGATCGTAAGCGATAACCAACTCACCTTTACCTCCCCAGATCAGCGTATTACCAAGGTATTCTCACTTTCAGAAACCGGATTACGCGCAGATTTCCACACTTCAGATCCGATTAGCTTTCAGATTCCTGTTGCTATTGATCCATGGACAAGATTTTCCCCGGATTGGAGCGATGCCTATAGCTACCATCCAATCCCAGAAGGATATTTGATCCAATTAGATGATCAGTTATCCCTTGAGGTTTTGACCGATTCTTCCATATCGGCCCAGATGTTCACAGACTCGCGTGGGCACTTAGCAGTACCCGAGGATCCAAACTTTGACTATCCCACGGGTCATTATTTACCCTTTCCGATGGCACTCCTCGAGCTGGAGAGCCAGGGAGATTTCACCGTCCAGTTCACCCTCTCTCCATAATCGTTCTCCGACCATTAATGGGTCGAATAATCAATTCCTATATCCGCGAATTTATCTTGACAATAAAAGGATTATCAGTAAAGTTATTTTAACTGGATGAAAAATTATCCATTAACACCTATAGGAGAGAAAAATGACAACAGAGACAGGCACAACCCAATCGGAAACATCTTCTGTTCCCTGGTGGCTGATTTTGATAGAAGGCATCGCCGCCATTATTGTGGGCATCTTATTGCTCGCCAATCCTGGCAGCACCTTGGCAGTCTTGGTCCGGCTGCTGGGGATATACTTCTTCGTCACTGGGATTCTGTCGATTATTTCGATTTTCATCGACAGCACTGCCTGGGGCTGGAAGCTGTTTGCTGGCATCATTGGAATCCTCGCTGGTTTCATAATTATTGAACACCCGCTCTGGAGCACACTACTCGTCCCGACAACTTTTGTTCTGGTGATCGCTGTATTTGCTATCATCATCGGGTTGATAAACCTTGTTCACGCCTTTCAAGGGGCTGGCTGGGGTAAAGGCGTATTGGGTGTGTTAAGCATCCTGTTGGGTGTTATTCTGCTCGCCCGGCCCATCTTGGCTACCATTTCCCTTCCCCTTGTGTTGGGAGTTCTGGGAATCGCGGGTGGAGTTCTAGCCCTTTTTAGTGCCTTCCGGCTCAAGAGAGAGGTAGAATCTAAAGTTAGCCTAGCAGCGGAAGCCACCCAGGTCCAAAAGGAATCAGAAGTTGAAGAAATTTCACCAGAAGAAGTTCCACCAGCTCCAGTTGCGGAAACGGCTCCTGATCCGGACCTTGAATTTTTGGGTTTATCTAACCTGGAAGACCTAGAGAAATTCAAACAGTCATTAGAGTATATTGAAGGAATTGGTCCCATATATGCTGGCAAGCTAGCCGCGATTGGAGTTCAAACTCCATTAGATTTACTCCGCCAGGGATCAACTCCAAAAGGCAGGGCTGAAATTTCCACTCAAAGTGAAATCAGCAGCTCTCTGATTCTGGAATGGATCAATCAAATTGATTTATACCGCGTCAAAGGTGTAGGCTCCGAGTACGCTGATCTCTTAGAAGCTTCTGGAGTCGATACTGTCGTCGAACTAGCTCAGCGAAATCCTCACAATTTGTTCCAGAAGATGACTGAATTGAATGAAGAGAAGCAACTTGTTCGCAGGCTGCCTACCCAATCCCAGATTGACGAGTGGGTCGCACAGGCAAAAAACCTACCTCGAGTGATCCAATATTAGTCCGAATATCCATAAGCAATTACACCCGGTGTATCTTCTCCATCCTCAATTACCCAAGTTGGAATAGATCCACCGGGCAATCGTTGTCAAACAATTTACTAATCTGCTGACCTTGAGACTGCTCCCGTGGAGAATTTTCCATTAAAGAAGTTAATCCTTTCCACCATCCAGGATCGCTTCGCTATCTGTCAACTTGCACCTCAGTCACCGGTCCCTGGATGGGTTTATGATAGCGTTTTTTTCTCCATTACTCGAACCCATGATAAACTATCGATCATCTGCCCGGAAGCGAATGTCCCCGAGAACATCATCAGTAATTGTGGCTGGCGGGTGTATAAAATTAAAGGTCAATTTGATTTCAATGAAATCGGAGTATTAAATTCAATTACAACCCCATTAGCAAAGGCACAAATAAGTTTACTCACCATCTCAACTTTTGATACTGATTACATTCTCATTCAAGAATCACATTTTGATCAAGCTCGATTAATTCTTAAAAACGCTGGTCACCAAATTGATTGAGGGTTCAAAACCCGCTTATGTAGTGTTTCTCTCTAAATTCATCCAACCAATCTACGGGATACAGAATTTATCAAATGCTTCACGAAAACCATGAAAGGTTCGGTATATAATAATCAAATGTGTCGCTCAATTAAGAAATTACGAGATCCAAAACATCTTCCGGTCGAAGAGGAAATTCGCGCTGCAGCTTTACAGTACATCAGAAAGGTGAGCGGTTACCGGCAGCCTTCACTGATCAACCAGCTTGCCTTCGCGCAGGCTGTGATTGAGGTCGCCTCATCACCCGCACATTGCTGGAAAAATTCAACTGAACGCTCCAATAAATAATCTCCTTACTCCACACCAAACTAATAATGATTGTTGGATCGATAATTGCTGAAAGCTGAACAAACATGAATTCACTCACTCTTGATCATATTATTCTAGTTGTTAGCGATCTCCAGGTTGCTACCCGACAATTCAACCAACTTGGTTTCTCAGTTATTGCTGGTGGTATCCACACTGAAGGACTGACCCATAACGCACTGGTCCCTTTCCCAGATGGCACTTATCTCGAGCTCTTAGCAACCACTCGCTCATCCACCTTACGGACTTTAGGCCTTCTCAAACGATTGCGCTTGCTCGGTATTTACGCTTCCAATGAGACCGCGATAGGACGCAGGTTAATTGAAGATCTAGCCAGTGGCGTTGGTATGAATGACTATGCGCTTCTATCACTGGACTTGCGGCACCAAGTTAATTCAGCTAAGGAGCGCGGTGCATTTTTTACCGATCCCAACCCAGGTGGGCGATTGCGCCCTGATGGAAAGGAGATTACCTGGCGAACTGCTGTACCCCCGTCACTCGACCTGCCGTTTTTGATAGATGATCTCACTCCTAGAGAGATTCGCGTACCTGTTGTGGAAGAAAATTACCATTCAAATGGCATATTGGGCATCAATGGCCTGACGATCTTAGTCTCTAACCTGGTTGAAAGTATGGCTCACTACCGTGCTCTTCTCGGTGATGACCCAGTCACCCAACCCCATTATCCCCAACCCGGAACCCAATCCTGTGAATTCTCTTTGGACACCCGTTTTCTCTCAATTCTCACTCCTCTCCCGGGAAATTCAGCTTTGCGCAGTTTACTCAAACGCCGGGTCGCCAGACCGCTGGGAATCTTTTTTCGAACAGTAGAAAATGGACAGGGCGACCTCCTTTCTCTGACTTATCTCCCAGAAAGAGGCGCCACACTTTCCCGCTCTCGCGTACTCTTATCCTAATCCTTAACGACCTTTATTGGAATTTGAAGTGATCATCTTTGACATGGAATTAAGATGATAAAATTTATCAGGTTACTGTTATTGAAATAGCTATTTATTAGTCCTGTAATTGTTTCTTCGGATTTCATCCGGAGATTCAGGAGGAAAATCGTGTCCCCCACAGATGATATCAAACAGGTTAAGGAAGCCTCAAAAGATAATCTTTTAGCAATGCAGAACGTCGTAGGTGTGGGAGTTGGCTACCAGATAAAAGGTGGCGAGCAAACTGGTAATTATGCGATTGTAGTCATGGTGACCCGTAAGTTGCCATTACCCGCTCTCGCCCCCAATGCCATCCTACCGAAAAACGTTGATGGGGTCACAATAGATGTGATCGAAGTAGGTGAGCTACGTGCCTTACAAGCCCGGACAGATCGCTGGAGACCTGCACCAGGCGGGATCAGCATCGGTCATTATAAAATCACCGCTGGCACTTTCGGTGCAATAGTCCGGGATAAGAAATCCGGAGATCGTCTGATCCTCTCCAATAATCATGTAATAGCCAATAGTAATGACGCTGATCCCGGAGATCAAGTTCTCCAGCCGGGACCTATAGATGGCGGCTCTCCAGATGTTGATACAATCGCCCATCTCGATCGATTCTGTCCCATCGAATTCGCAACTGAGCCCGGAACATGCGATATAGCGGATACTTATGCCAGTTTGGGAAACGCAGTTGCTGGTTTACTTGGTTCAAAACATCGGGTGAATACTCAGCAATCGGATCCTCAAGCTGTCAATCTGGTCGATGCAGCACTTGCGAAACCTATAAATGATAGCGATGTATTAGATGAGATCCTCGAAATAGGCAATATCGAGGGCAGCGAAGAAGGATTGTTGGGTATGTCGATCCGCAAGTCTGGTCGCACGACCAGCTTTACCACGAGTCAGATCAATTTGATTAATGCTACTGTGGACGTCAACTACGGCAGTGACCGCACGGCCCGTTTTGAAAACCAGTTCGTCAGTGGTCCGATGTCCCAGGGTGGTGATTCAGGATCTTTGCTTGTCGCCGGTGATTCACAACATGCGGTTGGTCTCCTGTTTGCTGGTTCAAATCAATCAACCATTTTCAATCCTTTCCAGGCGGTGCTTGATTGCTTGGAGGTGGAAATATGAACCAAGAGGCCGACAATCAAGATCTGAAATCCACCACTGAACACATCATGTCAGTCATGCAGGCTCATAAAGGAGAACTGCTATCAAAACCCAATGTAGTTGGTGTTGCAGTCGGTTTTCAACAGATTGATGGTGAATCTACCCAAACTCTAGCATTGGTCGTCATGGTGGATCATAAGGTCCCTCAGAACTTACTGAAACCAGAGCAACAAATTCCAGCCATGATTGAAGACGTTCCGATTGATGTGCAAGAAATAGGGGAGATCTCGGCTTATTAACATTTTTATAATAATTTGTTTGAGGAGAAGACTGAATAATTACAAAAAGCTTACTTATTGAATTCATAGGTACATTCGCACTTATTTTTATCGGTGCAGGAGCGGTTGCATTAGGAGTTGGGGGATTAATTGGAGCGGCATATGCCCACGGTCTTACCTTATTGGTTATCGGTTATGCCTATGGATACATATCTGGTGCGCATATAAACCCAGCTGTTACCATCGGACTTTGGAACGGAAAAGTGGTTGATACTGTTCACCGCCTTATAATATGTTGTTGTTCAGTTAATCGCTGGGATGTTGCTGCGCTTGTTCATAACAATATTCTAAGAGGGACACAAAGTGGACTAGGTGCGACCAGGTTGGCACCTAGTCTATCCTCGATCCAGGTCGTTGTCCTGGAGGTAATATTAACATTTTTCTTGGTTAACACGGTCTACAACACGGCGTTTAGTGGAAAAGCCGGGAATTTCGCCCCAGCAGCGATTGATCTGATGTGGCATTCAGTATCCTGATGGGAAATCCAATTACTGGGGCATCCATAAATCCAGCTCGTACCCTGGGACCCGATGCTGTCACCGGCAATTATCA
>DAOVCZ010000121.1 GCA_030669775.1 Chloroflexota bacterium
AACATGCCGCGTTTTTCAAAGTCGGAAGCAAAGGCTGGTTTCCCTTGAACCAGCTTCACCGCGTCTACTTTCCTTTCTGGTTTACCCACTCGCTGCCAGGATTCAGTCTCCGGCGTGACCTGAATGCGCGGCATCACCCTGATGGGAGTGAAAACTTCGCCACCAGCAAGCCCATCCCTTTCAGGTTTGCTCAGAGAACTGTCATAACCTGTCGAGGAATTATCATCGTCGCTTAAGAAATCAAAAGAAGCAGGAATTCTTCCTTCAAATGGTTCGATCTCTTCGCCACGTGCAGCGGCTGCAGCTCTTAAAACCGCCTGGACGGGTTTCTTATATCCTGTACAACGACATAAGATACCTGAAAATGCCTCTCTAATCTCCGCCTCACTTGGATTTGGTTCGCGGTTGAGCAGCTCTTTCCCGGCCAGAATCATCGCTGGAGTGCAAAAACCACACTGTATAGCGCCGCTTTCCACAAAAGCTTCCTGGATCGGGTGCAGACCCGAAGTGGTTTTCCATCCCTGCTGCGGATGCTCACCCACCGATTCAATCGTTTCGAGATGATGTCCTTCTGCCTGGGCAGCTAAGAAGATACAAGCATTAATCGGTTTGGTATCCAATAAGACTGTGCAGGCACCACACTCTCCTGTCTCGCAACCGTGTTTAACTCCAAAGTACCCCAGCGAACGCAAAGTCTTGAGTAAAGTATCCCCTGGGCTGATTTCAACTTGGTGTGCTTCACCATTAACAATCAGGTTTACATTCATAATATCACTCAATAAGGTTGGAGATTGGATGTGAAAGGATTTATCTATGTATCCAATCCAGATAAACAACGTTTTACCAATACCTGCGCCATTTCTTGCCGATATTCAGCAGCTGCCCATTGATCTCCGGCTTGGCTATACGCATTAGCCGCAGATATCTCTTCCCCTCCTCTTTCGGGACCATCCATCGCCAGGATCGGTGTCTCACCAGAGCCACCTAAGATGACTCTTGTCCTTCCTGACGGCCACAATGCAACGGCAGCGCATACGATCGGTAAATCAGCGGGCGTGCGAGCGACATATTGATAAGCTAATTGAACGTTTAAGGGTATCGTAATCTTTGTGATCAATTTCGAGTTTATTTTTTTTTCTCGCAAGGCCAGGAGATCACCTATATTAATGCGCTCTTCCCCGGGAATTAAAGTAATAGATGCATCTAGGGCAAGCATAGCTGTCGTAAAAGGAGATCTCCCATCAGAGGCGACCAGAGTCCCTGCAACCGAGGCGACCTGCCGGAGATTTAGTGATGCTTCTCGATAGATCGCATTCTTCAAACCCGTTTGAATCTGGGACTGTTCGTATAAGGCCTGTAAAGATGCCGTGGCGCCGATCTCGAGTGTACCTCCCTTTGTTCGCAGAGTATTCAATCCCAAATCTTGTAAATCTACCACCGCAAAGGGTTCAGTATTGTAACGGTCGATCGCAGAGCCACCACCCATGAATACTGTTTTGGTTTTCGGATCATCGACCAGCGCAAGTGCTTCGGCGAGATTCTTAGGGCGATAATATTCGACGATCATAAATCTTCACTCAATTCCTGAATTTCTGCACCTTCGTCATAGACTTTCCACCCTAAAGCCTCCAAGTCGACGTCTTTAATCGCATCTTCGGGGATATTAACAAGCAAAGCTTTTGCCTCAGCCAGTAGATCACCATCCGGTCCATAAATCTTACCAATACTGGAAGCCAACCTGGTTTTGGATTTTTCCACTTGCCCGACGACACGCAATGGCTCTCCGATAGGTACATTTTTGCGGAATCGAATTTCCAGTTTGGCGGTATACATAAACCGGGTCTGCTCACTATGCATGTGAGCACGTCCGGTGACTTCATCCAACATGGCGGTAACAATCCCACCATGAACTACCCCGGGGTAACCTTGAAAATGATCTGGAACCGTATAATCAGCGCTAACTTCACCAGGACCAGTTTCATAAAAACGCAGCTGTAATCCGTTAGGATTTGCCAATCCGCAAACGAAGCAGTGGCGAGAATTGGGTTGCAGTTTGTGCATGGCTTAATCACTCCTAATGCATAAGATTATACTATGCTCAAAAAGAGATAAACCCTCTTCTCAACCTGCAGGGGATGGAATCGGAGAGGAATAAATGAACTTGCGACTCGAGCATTTGTTGACGAAGATACCTTATTTTTATTAGCAGTCTATAATTAAACAAGGCGGAGCTGCCTCCGCCTTGAAGTTTGCAAACTCATTATTACGAAATTTTATTCACCAACTTCTCAGAAGCTGATATTTGACCATAAACCAGTTATGAAAAGGTATCGATCAACAATTTGACGTCACCACCTACCGGGTACAAAATCGGTGAGGTGCATCCATGCCGGCGGTATTCATCTACCTTGGTGCGGGCTTCTTCAGGTGTCCCCGAGGCAGTGATGCGGATGATCAAATCCTCTGGAACCAGGTGCTTGGCGTGCTGGATCTGTTCTTTCGTTGCCGGCCAACCCAGGATGGATTGGATTTCATCCACCACGTCCTGCGATACACCAGACGCTTTGGCAATATGCGGTTGTTGAGCGAGATACTGGGTCAGTAATTCGCGAGTGCTATCCATCGCTTTTTCTCGATCAGTGTCAACTGAACATACAACCAGTTGCGGGCGATCTAGATCTTCCAGGGTTCTTCCGGCTTTCTTCGCACCACGAGCCAACAGCTCCAAGGCACGATCATTGTATTCAGGTGGCACACAGTAGTTCAAAACCACTCCATCGGCGATCTCACCGGTGAGCTCCATCATTTTATCTCCAGTCGCGCCGATCATGATGGGTACATTTCTGGGTTCCCTGCGACCGTGGACCACATCCAGTTCTATCCCATCTACTTGAATAAATTCCCCGTGAAAAGTGACCCTTTCCATGTTCAATAATCGACGGAGAATTTCGACAGTTTCGCGCATTGCGGTAAGAGGTTTTCGCCGTTGGATGCCTACATTATGAGCGAGCGGATCCCACCATGCACCTATACCGCAAATAATACGGTCGGGCGCCAGATCATCGAGGGTCAGATATGTCGCAGCCAAGAGTCCGATATTACGCGTCCAGTTATTAATCACCCCAGAACCGACTTTAATTCTCTCAGTTACTGCAGCGTAAGCTGCCATCGGCACAACTGCATCACGCACAAGCCGCGATTCAGCCTGCCAAACGGCTTCGAAACCACGCTCCTCAGCGTAACGCACGTAATCCAAACCCTGGCGCAGATCATGGGCATCTTGTAAATATAAAGCAACGCGTTCAGACATCGGAACCTCCGCAAATGGGGAATATTAGAAAAATTATAGGACAATTCTTTCAGGCAGACCAGCTTTCCAGCTCATTACTCACCAGTTCTAAATCCTCAGGCACATCCATGTCCAAGGCGAGTGAGGAAAGCTCACAAATCTCTAAACGTGCACCAGCCTGATTGGCGCCCTGACAGTGGCGTTCGAATGAGTTGGGTCCATAATCATATTCAATCAATCCCACAGGACAAACCAATAGGGCATTGGTCCCCTCTTTCTTCCGATCTGGTGCGACAACCACAACAGGCGGATCTTTAACCAACTCAAGCATGGCATAAACATCTTCCTTTGAGATCATCGGTAAGTCTGAGGGGATGATCAGGACACCACGGGTTGCATATCTCTTGGCGACAATTGTGGCTCGTGTAAGAGCAACGTTTAGCTCCGGTGCTCCATTCTCCTGTACAGTGCGCGCGCCATGGGCACGCGCTAAAGCTAAAGCTGCCTGGTCACGACTGACAACTAATATCTGCTCAATTTCTGGTATTTCACTCAATGTGTCTACTGTGTGAATTAGCAACTGACTGTTAAGGTCCAAACGCTCCTCTTCTGTTAATACTCCCGCCAATCGTGATTTTCCCCGCCGTAAAGGTTTTACCGGAACGATCGCCCATAATGTCATTTATCTTGTCCTTTCAATTTTCTGCGGATAATTTTCACCTTTCACCCTTACCCGATGAGTATATCAATGATTCGCTTGTTCAGAGCAGTTAATTCTGTTATGTTAACCGTCAGTCTCGAATTAACGTTACACGTTTCCATCCAATAACTTTTTACCAAAATCAATCACCTGCTCAGCAAGACGCATCCGATCCTCAAGAGTTTTCATCAGAGTATTCGTTACCAATGTAGCCAATCCTAATCCGGTTATTTCCTGATCTTGGCCAGCATCGAGGTGATCAAAAACATACCCATTTAGCAAACCTCCCATATCCTGGGAACCATAATGCTGGGCGACACTGGCGGCGGATGGATTTATCCCCATCTCGAGGTACATTTTCGCTGCAGGACCTTTTACAGCTGCTCCAGCGATAATGGGCGAGACAGCGATAACTTGTTTCCGTTTTGCACGATCCAAAATGACTTCTTTGATACCAGGAACAGCCAGGATCGGATCGATGCTGACCCAAGGATTCGAAGGACAGATAAGCACAATTTCAGCCTCGGACAATGATTGCTGCACCCCTGGGCTTGGTTGAGCTGATTCAATACCTGCGAAATAAAACCCGGTAACACGTGGCTGGCATTTACGCTTGACGAAATAATCTTGAAACGCCAATTCGCCCTCGTCTGACTGGACCATTGTAGGAATCTGATCATCACTCATCGGTAAGACATGTGGTGCGATGCCCCAAACCTCACAAAATTTTTGGGTTACCTCACTAAGGGCATAACCTTTTGCGAGCAACCTGGTCCTTTCCAGGTGGGTACCCAGATCGCGATCGCCTAGCCGAAACCAGGCTGGCCCACCCAGTTCAGCAAGGCTTTGCAAAGCGTTCCAGGTCTCTGCCTTCCGTCCCCAACCGGTAGTCAGATTGGCTAAACCAGCCAACATGTAGCAGACAGTGTCCAGATCAGGACAAATACGCAGACCGAGGTGGTCGAAGTCATCCCCGGTATTTACAATCACGGTCAAAGAATCGCTCGGCAGGATTCTGGATAACCCATCGACCAGCTTTGCACCTCCAACGCCACCTGCCAATGCGACAACCTTTATCTCAAGCATCTCGAGGTATTAATCTTCAAAGTGATTTGCAAAGTGGATCATTATAAAAACAATGAATAAAACTCCGGAAGATAGCTAATTGGATCAACCCAAAACCTGTACTTTCTCGGGAAGAAGTTTATAAATCAACCGCATTTCATTCGGATCGTTGAGGGTGAAACCAGCTTTGCCGGTATATTTCAGCGCCAAATCATCAATATGCTGCCTGGCTCCCTCACCGTTGATTTCGGTAATCTTGCCCCGCACCTGAATGTACCGGAATGGGTTTTTGGGATCATGGATAACCAAGGCGACCTGTGGTCTTGAACGCATATTCTTATACTTGACACGTCCTTTCGCTGAATTGATCAAAATGTACTCACCATCTGTATTGAACCATACTGGCGTCAATTGAGGAGTGCCATCCTGCATGATGGTAGCCAGATCTGCGTACGCTGGCGATTCATCGCCAAGTAGATCCGAATGAGATTCGGGAATCTTTTTTAGACGCATGTTGCTCCTTTTAATGTCGTCGAATAAGAATGGCTCGCATAGCACCTGAATTGTGAAAATCTATGATAGTTTTTAGGTCAACTTCCGAGCAGCCAATCAATAACTTAATCTCAATATCCTTTTTGTTGAGATCAATTGTACAATTGATCCCTTCCAATCGCGCACTTGATTGCCTACCTACCCAGACATCTAATCCCCCTCCATCTGTCGAAGTAGTGCCCTTTAAATAACCGTAATCAAGCGGGTAGATCATTTCTGGGAATTGGGGATGAGCGGTTCCTTTCGGACGATCGACCACGATCGTGCTCTCTTCGATCAACCTTTCCAGGTACTCCCAAAAATCGTTCTCCATCAAATTGCAATTATTATGCTTCGGTAGGCAACATTATATCTAATGTTTTTCCACCAGTTCCTCATCACAATTTCCTTCAACCAGCAACGTTCTTATTTAGGATAATAAACATATTGGTTGAAGTCTCGTTAATGTCTAACGAAATAAATCTTGCTCCTCGGGACGGATTAACTCACTCAAAC
>DAOVCZ010000096.1 GCA_030669775.1 Chloroflexota bacterium
ACTGGCAGAACCGATTCGCTCGGAATCGATGTTTCTGCTGGGCATGTCTAATTTTCCAACAGTGCCTCGTGACGATGCGCTTGCAGCACTGCGCGAGTACGTTGCGCGATTGACAGAACACAGGGAGCAACTGCAAATACGAGTGAAGATGGGAGAACGTACATTCCCTTTCTACGTGGAAGCGATGTTTGATTTCAGTCTGACGATGATCCAGGCGGAACTGGATTGGATAGAAAAGTTTATTCATCAGTTGGAGGCACAAGATGGCTAAGAGAGATTTTAAAAAAGAGCTCAAACATCTGTATGGACCATCGACGAAGAAGTTTACCGTAGTCGATGTCCCCCCGATGAATTTCTTGATGATCGACGGGCATGGCGACCCCAATAACAACCCAGAATTCCAGGGAGGCATGGATGCACTGTACGGGATGGTTTATACCATCAAGTTCGCTCTCAAACCTCTGGGGATCGAATTTGTCATCCCACCTTCGGAAGCCCTTTGGTGGATGGAGGATATGTCCGAATTCAGCCTGGATAACAAAGACCGCTGGCATTGGACGATGATGATCATGCAACCAGATGAGGTCACCCAGGAAATTGTTGATGCAGCTTATGAAGAATTGGCACGTAAGAAGGATCCCCCCGCCTTATCCAAGTTGCGATACGAGCGATACCATGAAGGCCTGTCGGTCCAGATCATGTATCTCGGTGCTTATGCCGATGAAGGTCCCACGATTGCCAGGATGCACGAATTCATCCGTGAAAATAGTTATGATTTCAATGGCAAACACCATGAGATATATCTCGGTGACCCACGCCGCACCGCCCCGGAGAAGCTCAAAACCGTTATTCGCCAGCCAGTGAAACTACTGGAATAAAAAAACTGGGAGGTCAAATAGAAACCTCCCAGCTAATCTAGATTGAATTGATTTTATCGAAAATCGGGCTCCGGTTTGGGTTTATTTTCCAAGGTAGCGATATTCCATAGTTACCTCCATCGTGTTGATGTAGTAATAGGATGTTATTGTCTTGGCTTGATCTGTTTCCTGGAGTTCGATACTAATTCTGATGTCGCTCCCGACAATATGGGGAAACTTGTCAAGCGGTAATCATAGTTTGCCCGAAGGGGAAATGGGTGAGAGTGATCGTACGTTTCGATAGCGCCACCGGATTCATTAACGATTAACCAGCCGGCAGCGATATCCCAGATCTTTGGTGTGGCTTCGAATCCGACTACTGCCATGCCACGTGCTACAGCACACAATGTATAGCATGCAGATCCAAGTATGCGGGTTTTGTAGCGAATGGAGACATCATACTGCTGGTGTGTGCGAGTGCAGCAAGAGAAGAACGAGGTTGGCTGACCTGGTATTGGTGGTTGAGCGTGTATTTGCTCGCCATTCAAGAAGGCTCCAGAGCTGCGTTGGGCAGTAAAGAGCTCATCCAGCATTGGAAAATATACCACCCCGATGGAGGGCCAACCATCCACAATGCGGGCGATGGAAACACCCCAGATAGGCATCCCTAAACTGAAATTCGTCGTACCATCCAACGGATCGACCACCCAAACCGCGGCATCAATTTCGCCAATAGTGGGTTGTAATTCTTCACTGATCAGGTTTTCCGTTGGGTATTTGCGCTGGATAGCTTGAGCGATTAACTGGTCGGCCGAAAGGTCTGCTTCAGTGACAACACTGTAGTCTTCTTTCAGGCTGGTGAAAGTACCATTGGGGGTGAAATATTCTAATAAATGCTTTCCGGTATCAAAAGCGAGCTGTGCTGCAAATGTTAATGGTGAATCCATCAAATCAGTATATCATTTATCAGTAGTGGAAATTAAATTTAACCCGTCTGGGGACTGGTAGTTTAATAGGTCGGATCACTAACAAGAGCTATACATGCCACATACGATCTACTAATAAGTTCTAGGGTAAGATTCCCGGGATTTTATCGCGAATGTAGGTGTTGAACCGGAATTAGATAGCATGTTCAAAAATATACTTTGAAAGAATAGAATTTTATGCCTTTGTCACGATCTCGAAATAATCTTGAGTAAGCGTGTCCTGGGAGGAGTCACTCAGGTATTCCATCAGATCTCTAGCCACAAGGGCTTTGTGTTCTGCGTCTCGACGGCTCCAGGTGCGGCTCTTGACTTCCAAGAAATGCCCGAGCTGCGGTTCATCAACCCGATCAAGGTTGATATAAAACTCTGTACCCTGGAATAGAACCCGCCAACGCAGGCGATGTTTCTCGATCACTACTTCTTTTGATGGATCGAAATACTCCCGGTAGAAGCGTAAGCTATGCGTGGCGGGAGCGATATAACGACTGCGTGAAAGCAGGACATCGCTCTCGTATTGCGCCTCGCGGGTTGGTCCGATCATTGTCAACCTGTAGCGAACATTGGTGATCTCGTCGTTTTCGTCGATATATTCATCTTCACGATAGCGTAAAATCCCCTGAGTTGGATCAGCAAACATGAAATAAACATCATATTCATGGTAGTGGCGCGAATATAGAATCTCTAACCCCGGACCTTTGATGGCAGCCAGTACTGGATTTGGATCAGGGATGCGTACTTTTACCTGGACCTCAAAGCTCTCGCCTTCCATCGCTCCACCAATGGCCACCAACTTGGATAAAACCGATTTTTCCCGTTCTACCAGGAAAGCATCTATGCGGTGGGCATACTCATTTGCCTGGAGGATCAAATCGGCATGATCGAGCGTTGTCAATACTTGATCGCGCATCAGCCAGCGACCATTAACCATCACAGATTTAACATCGGTAGATTTTGCTGAATATACCAATTGGGAATAAACATTCATCTCATCGCGATGGAAACGAGGTGTGTTGTGAAGCGTTGAAATATCAACAATGATCAAATCAGCCCGTTTCCCTGGATCAAGGGTGCCGATCAAATCGTCCATATACATTGCCCTGGCACCTAAGCGTGTGGCCATAGACAGGGCGGTTGCTGCTGGGACCGTTGTAGGGTCTCCAGTGATCCCTTTCGCCAGCAATGCAGCCAAACGGATCTCTTCGAACATATCCAGGTCGTTGTTGGATGCCGGACCATCCGTTCCGATACCCACATTCAAACCCAACTCCAACATTTTACTTACTGGGGCAGCTCCAGAAGCGAGCTTGAGATTAGACGAAGGGCAATGAGCGACACCCGCGCTGTGGTGGTGCAAAGTATGCATTTCGCCCTCGTCGATGTGTACACAGTGGGCTGCCAAAACCTTGGCATCAAAAAGGTTGTTCTTTTTCGCATACGGAATAACTGGCATCCCATTCTCGGCGCGCGAGTTTTCAACTTCCGATTCTGTCTCCGCCAGATGGGTGTGAAGTGGAATGTCATACTCGACTGCCAGTTCGGCTGTTGCGCGTAAAATATCCTCAGTGCAGGTATAAGGTGAGTGTGGAGCGACGGAAGGCACGATCAAAGGGTGATCTTTCCAGCGTTGGATGAATTCACGGGCAGCGGCGAGCGATTCTTCATAGGATTGGGCATCTGGAGTTGGGAATTTAAGCACGGTTTGAGAACATATTGCGCGCAGACCGGCTTCCGAGGTAGCCTGTGCGACCTGCTCTTCAAAATAATACATGTCAGCAAAGCAGGTAACACCATTACGAATCAGTTCCACACAGGCCATCTGTGTGCCTAAGCGCACAAATTCCGGGGAGACGAACTCCCTTTCCACCGGCATCATGTACCCCATCAGCCATACATCCAGGCGAAGGTCATCAGCTAGTCCCCGTAAGAGAGTCATCGGGACGTGGGTATGGGCGTTGATCAATCCCGGCATGACCACATTCCCCTCGCAGTCGACAATTTCTTTCGCAGTAAAAGACTGACGGACCTCTCTGTCAGGACCGACTGCCAGGATTGTCTCCCCTGATATGGCTACAGCTCCGGGATCATACTGGTTCAATTCCTCATCCATACTCAGAACGATGGCATTGGTTAATAAATATTCTGCGCTTTCAGCCATTTCGTAACCTTTCTCTCCCAAACGAGAAGAAAAACCATTCCTTATTATATTTGACAAATCAGCTACTTACAATTTGCGCATTATATCCAAACTCTGGTTAACTGCCCAGGTTACAGCGTATCCTGGAGGGCCACCGTAGGAAAGAGGTATCTGCTGCTCTCCATCTGGTGTGATCACAGCCAGATAGATTATCTGTTGTTCTTCACCGGGATGCAGCGTAACACCCATGACTACATCAACCTGATGGGCTTGTCGATAGCTCTCGATAATTTGGAGGAGATAATCTGCATTTAATGGATTAGTCAACACCTCACCGCCGGAGAAAGGACCGCTGGTTGAAGCAAGCCGGTGAATCAGCTCTCCGTTCAAGCCGGCTTCAACCACAGCCAATTCCCATCCTTTTGATCCCAGGTGGGTGAGGGCAACCTGTTCAAGGGATTCCTGGTCAGCCCCAAAAATCCAATCTCCCAGACGCTGGCGCAACTTTCCTTCAATCTCCTGGATCATAGCTTGCGCGTTTTCTTCAGAGTCAGCCTTGGCAGTGATACGCACATCCACCCGGCCTGAATGAGCAGCAAGACCGACAGTCGGGTTGCCCAGCAGCTCCAAATCGCCGATCACATTATCAATCTGAGATTCTCCGACTCCAGCGGTATGGATCACCCGTGCTTTAATCACCGCGTGTAAATCTAAGCGCTGGCGCAGGTAAGGGATGATCGTGATTTCCATGAGATGCTCCATCTCACGCGGCACGCCTGGTAAGGCGATGATAGAGCAATCCTCTGTTTCAAAGATGAATGCTGGTGCAGTCCCGACTGGATTTTCAACCGCGATGGCTCCTTGCGGTACATAAGCCTGCCGCTTGTTATTTTCCGTGGGAGTACGGCCAAAGCGCAGGTACCGTTCCGTTATCTGTTCCCAGAGTTCGTCTCGGAATTCAGTCTGTACTCCAACAGCTAAAGCCACAGCTTGACGAGTTGGATCGTCAACTGTTGGTCCGAGTCCACCGGTTGTGATGATGATATCGCTGCTCGACAGGCTATTTTGGATAGCCTGTGCAATACGGTTGACATTATCTCCCACGGTTGTCTGGCGGAAGAGATCGATACCCTGTTCGCGCAGCTTGCGCGACAGATATCGGGTATTGGTATCGACGATTTCACCGAGCAGAATTTCGGTGCCAATGGTGATGATCTCAGCAGTAGGCATAATGGTTGTTGTTCATCAAGAACGCTAGATAACCGTGAAAATAAAACTTATACCACATTATATTCCTTGATCAACCTGCCACCTTCGAAACGAGCTAAATCGAGAGTGGAAACATCAAGACTGGATGCCTGGCCATCCAGGATAATCTCGCTGATGATTTTTCCAGCCACTGGTCCATGCATAAAACCATGTCCGGAGAATCCGGCGCAGATATAAAAACCCTGCTATGGGAGTAGATCCAAAAATTGGACGGGCATCTGGTGTGTTCTCATAAAGACCAGCCCAATGGGATAGCAATCCCGCATTTTCCAATAAGGGCATACAGGCTGAGGCGACTTCAAGGTGGGTGATTTCCCAGGCTGTATCGACATCCTGATCAAATCCAGGTTCATCATCGGCAGACGCTCTCGAATTTCATCTCCATCCAGCCAGATGGTCTGCACTCCAAGACGATGCTGCAGCTGGATATTGATCTCAGTTGAAAATTGATATCGAACTCCACCAGCACAGCGCCCGGTGGCAACCTGTCCGAAAAACTGCTCTTTCTCCAAGAGCAACACATTTTTTCCCCCGCGGGCTGCCAGGTGGTCGGCAATGCTGGCGCCCATCACCCCACCTCCGATAATTACATTGTCAACAGTACTTGGTATATCCATTTCAGTGTTAAGGATTTCTGCCTCGTCGGGAAATTTCCAGGGAATCGTACAACAAGTACGCCAATTTTAGAATTGGACGTGCTGCCCAAGCCCCAATTTCTGGGCGTTATACAGGGCTAATTGGGCGGCAGCAGCATCCTGTACTGCATTTCCAACCGATTTAAAGAAAGTAATCTGTTTTGCATCCACCCGTCCTGGTTTATCACCCAGTGCGATCTCGCCCAATTCTGCCTGGATATGTTCCGCTTTAATACGTCCTTCTTTGATGGGATTGATGATATCACCGGCTTCACTCAATGCCGCCTGGCGTGAGTCGACGACCAGCAGGGCGCGCTGAATTGTTTCCGGAGGGATCTCCTGCATATCGGGAGTGTAGGAGCCAACACCGTTGATGTGGACACCGGGTTTCAGGTGTTGGTCGTTGAATACGGGAGCGGTGGAGGTGGTGGCGCAGCAGATGACATCAGCCTGTGAGCTAACTTCTTGTGGGTCCTTAGCTAGACGCAGGTCTTTGGGGATAGGTCCCTGCCCAGCCATTTCCTGTATGAACTCTGCGACCAGATTTTTCTGGGGATCGTAAATAATTACCTTCTGAATTGGGCGTGTGGTGCAAACCGCCTCGAGTTGAGTGCGGCTTTGAACTCCTGCCCCAAATATCCCCACAACCTGGCTGTCAGGACGTGCCAGCAGATCTGTGGCCGTGCCAGATACCGCACCAGTGCGAATGGCTGTCAGTGCTCCACCTTCGAGCAAGGCCAGTGGCCGCCCCGTATCTGCTTCAAGAACTAAAACTGCAGCGTGAATCAGCGGCAGGTCGCGGTCAATGTTATGCGGAAAGATTGAGACGATCTTAACCGCCAGCGCCTCACCACTCTCATGCTGCAAGTAGGCTGGCATAAATAAGCTTTTTCCTTCGTGAGGGGATATGGTTAATTGGCTGCGGAGCGGAACCTCGGCCTTTCCAGAGGATAAAGCAGCGAAAGCTTTTTTTGTTGCTGCGATCATCTCACTCATTGGCAGGGCTTTTCGGACGTCTTCTTTAGATAGGATCAACATTGATAAGGACCTGACCTTTTCCACCTAGATAAGCAAAAAGCGCAGTGGCAGGTTAATTCCTCGCACTGCGCTAAATGGGTTCGAGGCGAACATTTTAGGTTATACCCAGATAGGCTTTTTGAACCATCTCGTCGGTGCGTAATTCTTCAGCTGAGCCGCTGAGTACGAT
>DAOVCZ010000134.1 GCA_030669775.1 Chloroflexota bacterium
AACATATGTGCTAAATTAGTCTTGTCCCGCTTCTCCCTGATCTGTCCGATCAAGGACAGGCTTGCGGGGGCGAAGACTGAGTCCCGGGCCACCGGGGGCCTGCACTGAGCTCATCGAAGTGACGCTCACTCTAGCTTTTTCTACCGAAGTCTCAAATTGCTAAATATTAATGAGCACGCATATATACCTGACATTTCCCTTGCTATCGATTCGATTCTCGCTTATAATAACTAAAATTATTGGTTATATCACTAAAATAATTTGCAATATGACCAATAGAATTGGTGAAATAATGCTTGAACCACTTCTTGGATCGAAGAGCAGTGAGCGGGTTTTAATATTTATACAGGCACGTGACCAGGGTTATGCGACAGAAATTGCACGTTTCTTTGAAGCGGATTTATACGCTATCCAGAAACAATTGGACAAGCTGGAGTTCGGGGGTGTATTAGTGAGTCGTAAAGTAGGGAGAACGCGCATTTTCACTTTCAATCCAAGGTACCCATTTCTCAAAGAATTAAAGAATCTATTAGAAAAAGCAATATTATTCTATCCAGCTGAGGTAAAAGAAAGGCTTATCATGAACAGGCGCAGACCAAGGCGCAGTCATAAACCGTTATGAAATCCATTGCAGAAATGACACTGGGAGAACTTGCGGCGTTCGTACAATCTCATCTTAATCAACATGGGGTTGAAGTGGTTCTTTCAGGTGGAGCTTGTGTTTCAATCTACAGCAGCGGTAAATACGTATCATTGGATCTGGACTTAGTAAATGTACGCTCAGAAAATATTCGCGTGCTTCGTAAGTTAATGAGGGTCATCGGATTTCATGAGCAAAGGCGTTACTTCAAAAATCCTGTTTCTCAATTCCTGGTCGAATTTCCGCCAGGACCCCTTACAATTGGCGAAGAACCAGTGAGTCGAGTTGACGAAGTGAAGCTCTCAACTGGAATCCTGCGAATAATCTCGCCAACAGATTGCGTCAAGGACAGGTTGGCTGCTTTTTATCATTGGGGTGACCGGCAAAGCTTATCTCAAGCGATACTTGTTGCCCAAGCTCAGGAGATTGATATCGGGGAAATCAGGAGATGGTCAACGATCGAAAATAAACTTGATCAGTTCGAGAAGATTGAAGATAAACTAGCCAGTAAGGATACCTGGAAATAATTGAAAACAGCTGCACCTCAGGATCGCTTGAAACACAAGATAATCAAATTAATACCTGTTTGGGATAGAGAACCCCAAAACAACCGTTCATGCGAGCGGGCTTTTTACGGTTTTTTTGAAACTGATTAATCGACCTTCACTGTGGATGTATAGTACTAAAGAGGCAAGTTTACAATACGGTCTTCGCGGATTGATGTCTCGGTGGCCAGCATCACCTCGATCGAACGGCGACCATCTTCTCCAGTGACGAGCGGTTCCCGGTCCTCCAGCACGCATTCGAAGAAATGCCAGAGATCAATGAAAGGAACCTGAAAATAAACACTTCATTCAAACTGATTAAACCCTCAGTCGTCCCTCCCCTGGATGAGGATTTCCGCCCGGCTGTGCTTGCCAACCAAGCATTTCTGGATGAAATTGCTGATCAAAATGTTGGCGTACCGCTGCTGTTGGGACTTGAGCGTTCTGATGGATATCTTTCCCACTTCGCAACCAGGGTGTACACTGAGGGACACACCCGGGCGGATGCGAATCTGCATTATATTGAACGAATAGTTAAATTTCTGCTCTGGCAAAAGGGAGGCTGGAAAATTTATGTCGGCGGTCCCAGGAGTATCGGGAAGTATATTGAAGAGTGTTACTCGGCAGTGGGCCTCCGTCAATTCGACCATCAATTCATGGGGAGGGATGTTTATAAGAGGCCCTTCACAGTCGTATCTTGTGATCCGGGTGAAGTTCCAGCGGAGTTGGAGAGTGGAGAACCATTGGGAGGTCACCTGGATGGGTGCCGAATAGGCTTTGATTTAGGAGCTTCGGATCGAAAGGTAACCGCAGTGATTAACGGCGAGGTTGTGTTCAGTGAGGAGATCACATGGGACCCCAAGGATCAGACCGATCCGGATTACCATTATGGCGAGGTAATGAAGGCCTTGAAAGCTGCAGCTGCCAGGATGCCCCGGCTGGGTGCCATTGGGGGCAGCGCGGCTGGTGTCTACATCGATAACCGGGTCCGAATTGCTTCACTTTTCCGGGGGATTCCAGCAGAGCGTTATCACGAAGTGAGAAACCTGTTCATTCGCATTCAAGACGAGATGGGCGTACCTCTAGTGATTGTCAATGATGGGGATGTGACCGCC
Organism: Chloroflexota bacterium; assembly: GCA_030669775.1. Classification (GTDB taxonomy): domain Bacteria; phylum Chloroflexota; class Anaerolineae; order Anaerolineales; family UBA4823; genus PFL25. Next base: position 2,301 of record DAOVCZ010000134.1, read on the forward strand.
CTGGCAGGCTCGATGTCTCTGGAGGATAATGGTGTTCTGGGAATCGCTATGGGTTCAGGCCAGGCTGGTGGGTATGTTGATTTGGAGGGCAATATAACAGGGTGGTTAAACGAGCTTGGCTTAGCACCGCTGGATTACAACCCACATGCTCCAGCAGATGAATGGTCTGGCGATCGAGGAGTTGGATCGCTGTACTTCTCTCAACAATGTGTATTTCGCCTGGCGCCGAAAGTGGGGATTAATGTTCCAGGTGATCGTTCCAAAGCTGCCCAGCTGCAGTACGTACAGGAGATGTTGGAGGCAGGGCATGAGGGTGCGGTAAAGATCTGGCAGACAATGGGTTGCTATCTGGGATATGGTATCGCTCACTATGCTGATTTCTATGAGCTGAAGCATGTCATCATTCTAGGACGTATTACATCCGGGGTTGGTGGAGAGTACATAATTGATGGCGTCCAAGAAGTGCTAGGGGAAGATTTTCCGGAATTAGCGGGTAGAGTAAATATCCAATTACCAGATGAGAAAAGCCGGCGCATTGGGCAAGCTATCGCCGCAGCCAGTCTCCCGATAATTGATTAGGAGATATATAGCATGAAACTTTACCTTGAATCAGCGGAGATTTATATCCCGGATGGCCAGAAATTAGAGAATGCCCTGGCGCATACCACTCATATGGGGATCGGCGCGCACCAGGATGATCTAGAGATCATGGCTTTGTCCGGAATTCTGGAATGTTCCCAGCGAGATGATAAATGGTTTTGCGGTGTAGTTGTCACCAATGGGAGCGGCTCACCCCGCGAGGATCTTTACAAAAACTACACTGATGATGAGATGCGGGTAGTTAGGCGGAAAGAGCAGAAAAAAGCAGCCATAGTGGGTGAGTATAGTGCCCAGGTGCAGCTGAATTACCCCAGCTCTGCCGTGAAAGGGGGGAATAAAGCTGTTGTTACTGAGGATCTGATAAATTTGTTCGAAGCCACGCAACCTGAAGTGGTTTACACGCACAATCTGGCAGATAAGCATGATACCCATGTGGGCGTTGCACTGAGAGTCATAGAGGCTATCCGTAGGTTGAAGGCAGCCGACCGACCCAAGAAATTGTTCGGGTGTGAAGTTTGGCGTGATTTAGATTGGGTTGTAGATGAAGACAAGGTGACTTTCGATGTGACTGCTCATGGGAACCTGCAGGCTGTATTGCTTGGTGTGTTTGATTCGCAGATCAGCGGTGGAAAACGCTACGATCTGGCAACAATGGGTCGGAGGCGTGCCAATGCGACTTACTTCGAATCCCATGGAACAGATATTGCTAATGGAATGATCTGCGCGATTGATCTCACACCTTTGATTAAGGATCTGGACAAAGACCCGCGAACCTTTCTAAATGGATTTACCGAAAGGTTTTCGGAGGATATAGCGGATCGATTGATGCGGTTACAGGGAAACGCGTCATGAGTCTCAGATCTGAGATTTTCAACCAGGTGTCGGTGATCGATCGGCTTCTTCAACGCCGAATGGGAGTCGTGCAAGACATCGCTGCTGAGATTTGTAAGAGGGACATACAATTCATATTCTTAGCCGCCCGGGGCACCTCGGATAACGCTGGGTTGTACGCAAAGTACCTGTGGGGAGCTTTCAACCAACTGCCAATCGCGTTGGCGGCTCCCTCGCTCTTTAGTATATATGAGAAGCCACCTGCACTGAAGAACGCCCTTGTACTAGGCATATCCCAATCCGGACAGTCACCGGATATCGTTAGTGTTGTGGCAGAAGGACGACGTCAAGGTGTTTCCACTATGGCGATCACTAATGATCCTGGTTCGCCTTTAGCCCAGGAAGCTGAATTTGTGATCGACCTGGATACCGGACCTGAGAAAGCTGTGGCCGCGACCAAGACTTATACAGCTCAATTGATGGCCATCGCCATGTTCTCGGTAGCGATGAAGGGGGATAAAAAGCGCCTTCTTGACCTGGAACGAGTTCCAGTATTAATTCAGCAGGTGCTTGAGCTGGACGATACAATCGAAAGGGTGGCTGAGCGCTATCGCTACATGCAGCAGTGTGTCGTGTTGGGACGTGGATATAATTATTCCACCGCCTTCGAGTGGTCTCTTAAATTAAAGGAGCTGGCATATGTGGTGGCAGAGCCTTATTCCTCGGCAGATTTTCAACATGGTCCTATGGCTATCCTGTCACATGGCTTTCCAGTGTTTGCTGTTGTTCCCCAAGGGGCGGTTTTCGCTGATATGATGGAACTGTTGTCCACTCTGGTCAGGGATTGTAGTGTGGAGCTATTAGTAGTCTCCAATGAGGGGCAGGTGTTAGAATTGGCACAAACGCCTTTACGAATTCCAACGAACTTGCCGGAATGGCTGAGCCCGATTGTGTGCATCGTACCTGCGCAATTATTTAGCTTTCACTTGACCCAAGCCAGGGGTTTTGATACTGAAAAGCCGCGCGGCTTACGAAAGGTGACGCTTACCCGATAGATTTCACAGAGTCGTGCAGAGGAGAGTTTATGCCTGATCCAGCGCTGGTTGTGATGGCTGCAGGAGTCGGGAGCCGCTACGGTGGTCTGAAACAGATAGAACCCATTGGCCCCAGTGGTGAGATCACCCTTGATTATTCCATATATGATGCCAGACAAGCTGGATTCGGAAAAATCATCTTTGTTATAAATAAGGATATTGAGCGAGCTTTTCGAGAGCGGATTGATCGAACGATCGGAAAATTTTGTGAAACGGCCTATGTTTATCAGGAACTGGATGATCTACCAGGCGGTTTCGATGTTCCTCAGGAAAGACAAAAGCCATGGGGGACAGCTCATGCTGTCTTGAGTTGTAAAAATTTGATTAATAGACCATTCGCAGTAATCAACGCGGATGATATTTACGGGCAGACAGCTTTCCAGGCGCTTGGTAAATACCTGCAGCAAGCCAAGGATCGAAAGAACCGCTATAACTTCTGCATGGTGGCATACGATCTCAGGAACACACTTACTGAGCATGGTCATGTTGCGCGAGGAGTCTGCTCTGTGGATCAGGATGGATATTTAATTACAATTCGTGAGCGAACCCGGATTAAGAAATTCAATGGCAATGTCAAATATACCGAGAATGGCGAAACCTGGATAAATATACCTGGGGACAGCCAGGTTTCGATGAACATGTGGGGATTTACACCAGTCATGTTTGCCGAGCTGGAAGAGCGATTCGCGCATTTCCTCGCTGAAAATCGAGAAAGTATATTAAGTGCGGAGTATTTTCTTCCTGATGTAGTCAACCAACTGCTTGAGGAGAATAAAACCACGGTAAAGGTTCTGCGAACCCGGGAGCGTTGGTTTGGCGTCACTTACCAGGAAGATAAAATCAGGGTGAAGAATGCTGTGCAGGAGTTAATTCAGCAAGGAGTCTATCCAAAAATACTTTGGGAATAATTGGATGAATCCAAATTTTCAGGACATCGTACGACAGTTTAGATTTGAGGGAGATTTCTC
>DAOVCZ010000151.1 GCA_030669775.1 Chloroflexota bacterium
CCATCTTTAACCTGCTCCCACTTGCGCTGAGCATCTACTAACTGGGCGCGCGCGGTGGCAAGATCGGCTTCAGCTACAGCGATGTCGACTTCGTTACCGCTGCTCAGCAGCGCATTAAGTTTTCGCACTGCCGCGTCGTAAGCCTGCTGAGCGCTTGCCTGGCGCGCCAGCAGATTAGCTCTTACCAAGTTGTCTTCACGCTTATTTGCATATGGCTCAAAATCGTCATTGGCTTTATCCAGAGCATCTTTAGCCAGGATAACCTGAGCCTTGGCAGCATCGATATCAGCCTGATCGGCAATGGATTCTACAATACGTAAACGCCTTTCTGCGCTTTCGACTGCTTTCTCGGTATCTGCGATGGCTTGCAGCGCACCAGCTTCCTGCATATCGGAATTGAGCAAATCATCCAAGGCGTTCTGGGAGTTTTCCAGGTCTTGTAGAGCCTGAGCAGCCACCAGAGAGGTGTTTTCATTCAGGTCATTGAGGGCACGTTGGGCGCTGACCAGCTCTAATTGCGCGGCGGAGAGCGCCGCCTGGAGCTGCTCTTCACCTTGAAGGCGAACCAATACCTGTCCGGCGGTAACGGATTCATCTTCGCTCACCAGGACCTCATCCACAACCCCAGCGGCAGACATGCTTAACCTGGCCCAATCGATCGGCACAACTACTCCGGTTGCACTGACTATAGGCACAAATTCTCCCTCGGAAACCGCGGCCTCTGGCGCAGGTGTCTCCACAGGGGAAAAGCCGCTGCAAGCTGCTATAAAAGCCATACTGAATAGGATGAATATAGTTATCAAGTTATTCTTCGTCATGTCTGCACTTTCCTTTCCAATGTGGTTCAAATATTTATTATTATGCAAGTAGTATTAAGTACGCCTCTCCGCTTGGTATATAGATCACTCATACCTCAATGCCTCAACAGGCTGCAACCGTGTTGCCCGGTATGCCGGATAAAGACCACCGAGCAAACCTAACAGCAACGCAACAGTCAAGGCGCGAGCAAAGATAACTAAATCCCATTGGGGAGAGAGGATCGATCCAAACATTGGGATCAAACTAAATAAAAGGGTCAATCCAAAAGCAACAACAATGCCAACTACGCCTCCAATTAAACCAAGCAACAGTGATTCGTTGATGATCATCCCCAATACACGCCTCCTCCGCCATCCTAAGGCTCGCAGTACACCGATTTCTCGAGTACGCTCCAAGACTGACATCAGCATGGTGTTTAATACTCCAATACCTCCTACGGCAATAGCCAGAAATGAAATGGCTGCCATCAGACCGTCCATGGTTTGCATATCGGGCATTTGCTCCACAAATTCACCGCTCAGGCTGGCATGTGTATCGGGAAGCTCAGCATTGATCCTTTCTACTATCCCCGGAGCCCGGGAGGGATCATCGACCTTTACCATGTACATGGAGACTTTGCGCGGTCTGCCCATATAGGATTGAGCATCACGCAAAGAGATCACCCCGCCCATCTCCTCCCACATTGTCCCTGATTCGTATATCCCGACCACACGGAAACGGCTACCGCCCACCTCCACGGTATCCCCAACAGATTTATGCAGCGCATTAGACATCATCCTCCCCAGCATAATCTGACGATTGTTGGTCAGAGGCTTACCCTCAACAACGTTGAACTGCTGGATGGCGTATTCATTAGGGGCATAACCAAACAGGATGAAGATGGTTCCGGAATCAGGCAAGATTGTGCCTGTGAAGCCCAAACCGCTCACGTTTGCAACCCCTGGAAGAACCGCAATCTTATCTCCGATGCGCTCATCCAAGGCGCTGAACTCGGTATCAGCTACCCCAGCCTGACGCACCATGATCTCTGCGTCCCCACTCATAGCCGTCATCATATCAGAAACTCCACCGATTATGGCTTCCAAAGCCATGATCCCACCAACAGTGATTCCGATCACTCCTAAAGTCAGCAAAGTACGAGTCGAGCGCTGCCATAGACTTTGTGCCGCCATACCACCCACAGGTAAGCGGTGAACCTCACTACCTGATGTACCGCCTTCATATCTCAAGGCTTCCACCGGCTGCAAGCGGGAGGCGCGCCAGGCAGGATATGAACCGCCAACCAATCCCAGAACCAAGACTGTGGTAAAAGCTTGGAACAATATTCCTGGATGGATATTGGTCGTTGAGGCTCCAAAGAAACCGACGACATTTGAGAATGCCAACAATACCAGCCAACCCAGAAGGACGCCTACTAAGCCACCCAGAAAGCTAACCAGCAGGGACTCACTCATGATCATCCCCAAGATCCGGCGGCTGCTCCAGCCTGTTGCTCGCAGCACACCAATCTCCCGGGTACGCTCTATTACCGACATCAACTGAGCGTTCATCATACTCACCCCACCAATCAGGATCGCCAATCCGGCGATCCCCCAGGCAAATGCTTGGATGTAATCTCCCATCAGCTGTTTATCAGCAAATTCCTCCGTACCGCTGAGAGATAAATTTGGCCACAGTCTGGCAACTCGCTTCTCGAGCCGGTCGCGCAAAGCAAGATCCTTTAGTTGAATATAAAACACGCTGACCTGCCTTGGTTTTCCCAATACCTCCTGAGCATCCCACAGTGAAATAACAGCCCCGTTGTCTTCTAATGTCGCGCCGGTTTCGTAGATTCCAACCACCCGGAAGACGCTTTCCATGATTCTGATCGTATCCCCGGTTTCCTTATGCAGCGCTTCCGAGGCTGAAGCGCCCAACAATAGAGGTTTTCCATGCGCCTGCTTCGCCTCCCGCGAGTCCAACCCACCCCCTGCGATGATGTGAAAGCGACTGAGAATAAAACTATCCTCAGGATAACCATAAATGAAGAAATAAGGCACATTTTCCGTGGGAACAAAACCTTGCAGCATTCCACTGACTGTTGTGATTTCTGGCATAGCAACCAGGTCAGCGCCGATGCTTTCGTTTACAGAAGAGGTTGTCAAATCTACAGCATCTGGCTGACTGAGGATCAGATCAGCTTTGCTTCCGGTAAGGATCGAATCGTATCCTGCCTTCAACCCATCAGCTAACGCTCCCAAGCCAACTATGGCTGCCACGCCAATGCTTATGCCGAATATTGTGAGGATGGTACGTCCTTTTTGACGGAACAGGTTTTTAAATATCATCGTCCGGTGACCAATAAGAGGATTAGTTGAATTCCGAAGAGAGCATAAATCCATACACCAAATTAATTTTGATTATTCTAAATTTTATCATAGACTAATCTAAATTTGTAGTGATTTCCAGCTAAGAATAAGGGACTTCTGAATTCATCATTCATGGGAGTTAAACCCTCCAAAAAGTGTCATCTCGAGCAAGCGCGGCAATCTCCATGAAAGTTTGATAATTTAATATTGATGTGAATTGCTCTGGTGTAGGAGTAACCCTGACAATGACTTCCATTTTCCATGAACTTACCAATACTCAAATTACATCCTCGAACAAGTGAAGTGTTATATCGCTGGAATCAAAGCTTCATTTGATAGCATTGACAGAAGCGCCAACAGCCAGAATAATTCTCACGGTTATGGTTGAGGGATGTGTGATTTTCGATAAAATTAAATGTATAATGTAAAAACCACGATGCAATAATAATTTAATCAGGGAAAATCTTTGGGGCATTATCAATTCATCCAAACAAAATGGAATAATTTCCCAATTCATTAGACACCTACAGGCTTTATATTGCCTCCCCCTTACCGAGTTTAAATTCCACTGATTATGAGGTGTTATGGCATACTCAGACAAGCCTTGGTTACAGAGCTATAAGTTAGGCCCCTACAAGCTAGATGAAAGTTTGGCTCCTTATCCCAAGGTGCCGGTTTTCAAGGTTCTGGATGATGCGGCAGAGAATTATCCCGGGCAGGTCGCGGTTTACTTTTTAGGAAGAACTGTAAATTACGCCCAATTAAAAAACCGCGTAGATAAATTCGCAGCAGCCCTTGCCAGGTTGGGAGTGGAGAAGGGCGATCGGGTGTGCGTATTTCTGCCTAATTGTACGGAATTCATCATCAGCGATTGGGCCATCCAAAAGAGCGGTGCGGCCATGGTCCCCACCAGCATCCTGCGCACTGCAGAAGGTCTACTCCACGAAGCCGGCAGCTCAAACAGCAAGGTCATCATCTGCCAGGAAGGGAAGCTGGATCTAGTCCTTGGGATAAAAGACCAATGTAATCTCGAACATATTATTATCACTTCCACGGCTGGCTACGATCTCGAATCCGTATCCAGCCAACTTCCCAAAGATGTTCATGATTTCAGAACATTATTGAACGAAAATGATCCCAATCCCCCACAGGTGGAGATCGATCCCCAAGAGGACCTTTGCGAACTGTCCTTTACCGGCGGTGCCACCGGAGTGCCCAAAGGGGTCATGATCACACATGCCAATCGCCTAAGCTGCCTTTACCAGGGTCTCCCATGGGTGCTCAAACCCCTGATACGGGGATTCGTCGGTAAGGCTTCGGTATTGATTGCGATCCCCATGTTCCATTCTTACGGTCACTACACCCAACAATCTGCTACGCTGCTTGGTCTTCGTTTGCTGGTTTTACCGGATCCCAGGGATTCTGAATTGATGATCGAGCATATCGAGAAGTTTCGACCCTTGTTCATCCCTACCGTCCCCACCCAGCTGATGCGCATCGCCGATGCGAACCTCAGCCGCATGAACACGCTCCTGTGGAGTGGAGCTGCACCACTCCCTAATGAGATCGGGCAGGCGATCAAGCGCAAGATCGGTATGCCCGTCTCGCAAGCCTATGGATTGACCGAAACATCTCCCGTGACCCACTTTAATGTATCTTCCTTGTCCAAAATCACTGGCTTTATGGCCCAGGAAAAATACGGCATCGGTATTCCGACTCCGGATACCGAATGCCGGCTGCTTGAAATAGAGACCGGCGAAGAGGTTTCTATTGGGAAACCGGGAGAGATCGTGGTCAGGGGTCCTCAGGTGATGAAAGGCTACTGGCCGGAGCCAGGTTCAGGTCTGACCGCGGATGGCTGGCTGCACACCGGGGATATTGCCACTATGGATGAAGAGGGCTATTTCCAGGTGGTGGATCGCACCAAAGATATGGTCAACATCTCTGGTATGAAAGTTTATACGAACACCGTAGACGAAGTGCTCTACGAACACCCTGGGGTGATTATGGCAGCTGCCTTTGGCGTACCGGATCCGGAAAAACCAGGCAGTGAACGGATAATGGCAGTGATCCAACCGAAAAATGAATACCGCGAACAGCTGACCATGGCTGAGATCAGGGATTTTTGCCAGGGTAAAC
>DAOVCZ010000174.1 GCA_030669775.1 Chloroflexota bacterium
ACGGGAGATAGAGACAGGGCCATTCGATCTCGGAAAGCAGCTACCCATATTTGTCGTAATAATGGTGGTTTGTATACCGGTAAATTTATCGGTAGAACCTGGCGAAAATCTAGATTCCTAGTCCCTTATCTGCGTAATTCATTATGGGAATCTGGATATGCATTAGATACACTTGAAACCGCAGTTCCATGGAGTAAAGTCCAATTGGTTAAAGATAAAACCATAGAAGCAATCACCTCAGCCAATCACAACCAAAACGAAAGAGTTCTTGTCTTTGGGCATTTATCCCATGTATATCCCACCGGTGCCAGCATCTACATTACCTACATCTTCAGAAGGTCATATGATCCCGATGAAAACATTCACCGCTGGCATGAGATGAAAAGCGCGGCGAGTAAAGCAATCATCAATCATGGTGGAACAATCAGCCACCAACATGGTGTCGGACGTGATCATGCGCGCTACCTGGAAAATGAGAAGGGAAAGATAGGAATTAACTTGCTTTCTAAAATTGGCCAGTTCTTAGATCCGGAGGACTTGTTGAATCGCGGAGTGATGATTGAGGATCAAATTAATAACTAATAGTTTTTATAACGAGAAGAATGAATATATTCAGGCAAACATCTCATAGTGTACGAGAGGATAAATGATGTGGAGCAATGGTTGGCGAAACGAGATCTGGTCTTCCCTTGACCAACCTTTTGATTTAATTGTAATTGGCGGCGGGATCACGGGTGGTGGAATCTTTTTAGAAGCTGCTCGAGCTGGTTTGAAAACTTTATTGGTTGAAGCCCATGATTTCGCCTCTGGTACTTCTAGCCGCTCATCTAAACTTGTTCATGGTGGATTTCGGTACCTAAAAAATGGGCAAATAAAAATGACCTTTGATTCTGTTCGAGAGAGGGAACGTTTACTTCGCGAAGGCCGCGGTTTGATAAACCAGATCGGATTCTTGATCGCGAGTTACAAAGGAGATCGTCTCCCAATGTGGGCTCTCGGTCTCGGATTGACTTTATATGATTTACTTGCCTTAAAATGGGGTCACAAATATTATGCAGTTGAGGGTCTCCTCGATCTATGTCCACAATTAAATCCACAAGGCTTGATTGGAGGGTACCGATACTTTGATGCCCTAACTGATGATGCACGACTCGTATTAAGAATTATCAGAGAAGGAGTTCTTCGAGGTGGTTTCGCCATAAATTACGCTCAAGTTGAACGAATACTGCGTACAAATTCTGGTGTGGTCACAGGAGTCATAATTCAAGATATGGCGCCTGAGGGACTTCAGAGCAAGGTAGAAGTTCAGTCGACAGCGGTGATCAATGCTACTGGTGCATGGGCTGATGAGGTACGCAGTAAAGCATTTCAATCATCCCAGAAGCATCAAGAGCGAAAACCAAAGATACGGCGATTGAGAGGCAGTCACTTAGTATTCCCCCAAGAAAAACTTCCACTAACCCGGGCAGTGAGTATATGGCATCCGAAGGATAAACGTCCAGTGTTCACATTTCCTTGGGAAGGAGTCACGCTTGTTGGCACAACAGATGTTGATTACGACACGAAAATGGAGACCAATCCATGCATTAGCCAAGCAGAGGTTGATTACCTGCTTGAGATTATTCGCTTTACCTTCCCGTCACTCGAGCTGGGCAAAGAAGATGTCCAATCTACTTTCTCAGGAATTCGATCTGTGGTCGATACAGGAAAAGAAGATCCATCAAAAGAATCTCGTGAACATATGCTCTGGTACGAAAACGGATTGTTAACAATCACTGGAGGGAAACTGACAACTTTCCGGTTGATGGCACACCAGGCGCTCAACCTTCTTAAAAGAGAAATTCCAGAACTGTGTTCAATCGATAATGGCTCACCAGTTTTTGATTCACCAAACTTAAAGTTATTAACCCACGTCCCGATTGAAACTAGCGAAGCGATCAGATTAATCGGCAGACACGGTAGGGATGCGAAACTTCTCGTAGAAACTGCGAATCCATCCGAATTATCACATGTGGAATCCACTGGCAATCTTTGGGCAGAAATTCGCTGGGCTGCAAAATCTGAAGGAATTATACACTTGGATGATCTACTCCTGAGACGGGTAAGACTTGGACATTTACTTCCTGGTGGAGGTTTACAAGTGATTGACCGGATAAAAAAGATTGTCCAGGAAGAATTGAGCTGGAATGATAAACGCTGGAATGAAGAGATTACCAGTTATAAGCTTTTATTGGAGAAAAGTTACTCGATAAATTCCTAGATTCTCAAATAACATGAGCCTTAACCAACTTTTAAGCCACTGGCGAGCGGAACCCACCATATTTTCGAATATTACAGAATGGCGGAAAATTGAAGCCAGGTCAGCTAAGTTCAAGTCATTTCCGGAAAGTATCCACCCAACATTGACCCAGGTGTTATCGCAACGCGGAATTAAGAATCTCTATCTCCATCAAGAAACTACATGGGAATACGCAAAAAAAGGGCATAATGTAATAATTGTAACTGGCACAGCAAGCGGAAAATCTTTGGCTTATAATTTACCGATTTTGGATACATTGATTCGGGATGAATCAGCGAGAGCTCTTTACATTTTCCCAACGAAAGCCCTGGGTCAAGATCAGTACAATGAATTATCAGCTATCACTGATGATTTAAAGGTTCATCATAATCTCACCCAAGATAATGTTACCGATCAGCAATTAGTTCAACAATATTCAATTCCAGTCGGTATTTATGATGGAGATACGAAACCCAAAGATCGCCCAGCTATCCGAGATAATTCTCGACTAATAATCACCAATCCAGATATGCTCCATATGGGGATACTCCCACATCATACTCGCTGGGCTGAGTTCTTCGCGAATCTAAACTACCTTGTCATCGACGAAATACATTCCTATCGTGGTGTTTTTGGTTCGCATGTGGCAAATGTCCTCCGCAGGTTAAAAAGAATTACTCGATTCTATGGATCGAAGCCCCAATTCTTTCTCACTTCAGCGACAATAGCCAATCCAGTTGAATTGGGAGAAAAATTAATCGAAGAACAAGTGTATTTGGTTGATCAGGATGGATCATCAAGAGGGATGACCAATTTTCTCATCTACAATCCGCCTATTGTTAATGAGGATCTCGGTTTAAGAAGAAGTTCTCTTTTGGAAAGTGTAAGATTGGCTGAAGACTTATTTTATTATGATGTACAAACCATCATATTTGGTAGATCAAGACGAAATATTGAGTTGATCCTGACATACCTTCGCCAAAATCTTGGCAATGCAGGAAATGATTTAAATTCAGCTCAATCAGACCGGGTTAGTAATGCCGAGTTAATCAGAGGCTATAGGAGCGGTTATTTACCACCAGAGCGGAGAGCAATTGAAAGTGGATTGCGAACGGGCAAAGTGAGAACAGTTGTGGCCACAAATGCTCTTGAATTAGGGATCGATATTGGTGCTATGAGTGCTTCAATTCTCGCTGGGTATCCTGGCACGATTGCCTCTACCTGGCAGCAAGCAGGCCGTGCTGGTCGTGGTGAGGATCCATCCCTTGTAATTCTAGTAACAACAGCGAGCCCACTTGATCAGTTCCTCGCTCACAATCCAGGTTATTTCTTCGACCGGACCCCAGAAAAAGCATTAATCAATCCTGATAATCTGTTGATCCTATTGGCCCATCTTCGCTGTGCACTGTTCGAAATCCCATTTCAAGATGGGGAGACCTACGGCGAATTACTCAACGAGGAACTAGGAGAATTTTTAACCTTGCTGATACAAGAGGGAGTAGTACACAAATCTGGAAACAAATTCTTTTGGTTAGCGGATCGTTACCCCGCAGATGGAATTTCCTTGAGGGTTGCCTCACCCAATAAGATATTACTCCAAATCCCCCAGGATGAAAAGTGGCAGACGATTGGGGAGGTCGATTATGAAAGTGGTCCCTGGTTAGTACATCCACAGGCGATTTACCTCCAAGAATCACAAATGTACTTCGTTGATGATCTTAACCTTGAACAAGGGATCGCCCGATTACATCCTACAGCAGCTGATTATTACACTGTTCCAAAAGTTAATACGAGTATTGAAGCAATCCATACGAGTGCTGCGGAATCTGTTCCTGGTGGGGAAAAGTTGTATGGAGAGCTTTCAGTAATTTCACAAGTTACCGGCTTCCGCCAAGTTAAGTGGTTTACCCATGAACAACTTGGTTTTGGCGACCTCGATCTTCCAGCAAATGAGCTCAACACGATGGGATATTGGCTATCGATCAATTCTGAGACAATCGAGAATTTACGCCAGAATGGCTTATGGAGCAATGATGCCAACAAATATGGTCCGAAATGGACTCAACAGAGGGATCGCGCTCGTTCTCGGGATGAATTTCGCTGCCAGGTATGTGGACTTGAGGAAGGAGATCGTGAGCACCATGTTCACCATAAGACTCCCTTTCGTCAATTTGACTCACCAAAAGCGGCGAACCAGCTCAGCAATCTGGTAACGCTTTGCCCATCTTGCCACCGGAGAGTCGAAACAGTTGTCAAGCTGCGGAGCGGCTTATCAGGTCTTGCTAATGTATTAAAGAATATTGCCCCCTTATTCCTGATGTGTGATTCTCGAGATCTTGGAGTATACTCAGAGCCCCAATCACCATTAGCTGACGGAAATCCAACCATTATCCTCTACGAACGCATTCCAGCTGG